>JBILYL010000103.1:0-8481 GCA_044377775.1 Bacteroidia bacterium | reverse complement strand
ACATAATGACCTTGCGAAAATCTTTTTAAAAGTATTACGGATTCATCTGAAGCAAATGGTTTTAATAAGGAATCATTTCTGTTTACGCGATGATATTCAACTTTTTTACTTTTATCAAAGATAGAATAATATCCGATCCAGGTTCCTGAACTATCGTGTGTATAAGCCATCCATAAGAAATTATTTAAAGGCGTGGGGCTTGTAATAAAACAATCTGCCGCTTCATTTTTTGCATCGAATGATGTTTTCATTACATCGTGTACATGCCATTTATTGACGATCGTGAATATCAAATACAATCCGCTGATCCACAAGCCTGCCTTATTCCATTGCACACGTTTTTGAGAACCATTTCTGGCAATCAGTGCAACTAAAACACAAATCAAAAAAGGAAGTGTATAAAAGGGATCTGCAACAAAGATTGTATTAAATGAAACTCTGTAATCACTAAAAGGCTCGAACAAACCTGTTCCATAAGCGGTAAGAGAATCTAACAAAACGTGCGTAAACATCCCCAGAAAAAATAACCAGGTCCAGCTTTTCCATGAAACTTCTACTTTTTTAAACCACTTGCTAAAAAGCCAGCCTAAAAGAGGTGACATTAACAACACAAAAAAGAATGAATGTGTTATTCCGCGATGGATCAACAATTGCTGAGCCTGAGTGACACAAGGAGAAGCAAAAACATCGAAATCGGGAATTGTATCTGCCAGTGCGCCCCAAAGCATCGCTTTTCTTCCAATTTTTTTACCCAATACAGCTTCACCGATCGCTGCTCCTAAAACAATGTGTGTTAACGAATCCATAACCAATAGTATTCAACAAATATACAACAGATTGGTTTTTAATAATGAATATTAATACCTTTATGAATAAATTTAAATGATGCAAAACAAATTAAAATATTTCCTGATTGCGTTGGGTCTAGTACTCACTGGAATAGCCGCCTGGTATTTAAAAACAATCGTCCTTTATGTTTCTATCGCACTAATAATTTCGCTTATCGGACAACCATTTGTCAGATTATTTTCTTCGATAAAGATTAAAAAATTCAGAATACCAAATGGGATATCTGCACTTCTCGCACTGGCCAGCATTGTTTTAATTTTAGGTCTTTTGGTCTCTATGTTTATTCCCTTACTGGTAGAAGAAGCCCGCATCATCAGCCGTATAAATCCAAACGAAGTAATTATAGCTTTTAAAGAACCACTTACAAAACTGAATTACGATCTGCAAAAATTTCAGATCCAATATGGTGATGGTCAATCATTAGAAAAATACATCGCATCACAACTTTCATCGATCATAGGATTTCAGGAGGTTTCAGCCTATGCTCAGGGGATGGTTAGTTTTACTACAAGTTTGATCGGGGGCACCTTCTCTATTTTATTTATGGCCTTCTTTTTCATGAAAGATGAACATTTAATATATGATATCGTACTGCTTTTAACACCACCAAAACAGCTGGATGCGATAAAGGAAATATTAAAACAAACAAAACATCTTCTTTCAAAGTACTTTATCGGAATAATGTTAGATATGCTTTTTGTTGCGGTATTAACCACCATTGCACTAAGCATTCTGGGAGTAAAAAATTGTTTATTAATTGGTATGTTTGCCGGCATCATGAATATCATCCCCTATGTTGGACCTCTAATTGCTGCAGCATTCGGCATCTTGATCGGAGTTACTTCCAATTTGGAATTGGACTTTTATACACAACTACTGCCATTGGTTTATAAGATCGGAATTATATTTTTAGTTGTACAACTGATCGATTCAATTGTATTTCAACCATTAGTAATATCAAACATTGTAAAAGCTCATCCACTCGAAATATTTTTAGTGATATTAATAGCCGGAACATTAACAGGGATTGGCGGAATGATAATAGCCGTTCCTGTTTATACTATTTTAAGAATCATTGCCAAAGAATTTCTATACAACTTCAAGATCGTTCAACGACTCACAAATGAGTTAGAAAATAAAAAACAATAGATCTGTATGATTGAAAAAACCACAATAGAGTTTCTTTCTAAACTCAGCAAGAACAACAATAAGGAATGGTTTGACAAACACAGGCCTGCTTATGAATCGGCTAAAAACAATTTTAAAGAATTTGTCGGGGAGTTGATTTCGAATATGGCAAAATCTGATCCCTCAATCGGTAATTTACAGCCTAAAGATTGTATTTTCAGAATCAATCGCGATGTACGTTTTTCGAAAAACAAAGCCCCCTACAAAAATAATTTTGGAGCACTTTTATCACCTGGAGGTAAGAAATCTTTTTCAGCAGGTTATTACATTCAGCTTCAGCCAGGGGAATCTTTTATTGCCGGAGGATTATGGCAGCCACCCACGCCACAAATAAATGCGATCCGGCAGGAGATTGATTACAATGCAGCCGAGTTTAAAAAGATCATTGAAGCAAAAACGTTTAAAAAACAATTTGGAAAATTATCCGATGAAGATAAATTAAAAACAGTTCCTAAGGGATATGACAAAAGCCATCCCGAAATTGAACTGCTTAAATTCAAAAGCTACATCGCTATTCGCTCCTTAAAAGATTCGGAAGTGATATCAAAAAAATTTCCTGATCAGTGTATTGAAATTATGAAAGCGATGCAGCCTTTAAATATTTTTCTAAGAAGAGCTTGTGATTAATAATGCCACAGGTCGCTCTCATAATTAAACACCTCCTCTTTAATTGCATCTGACTCCAGCAATACGTCCAGGCCAGTCCTGTATTCACTGATTGACCGGTTATATACGTTCGATTCTTTATACACATAACTTGAAAACATGCGTTTTACGAACAGTTCGTCATAACTCATCCTCTCAGCATCATTATGGCGGTTAAAGACTGCTGCTCTCGCTAAAAAGGGGCGCGCATCCGGAAAATAGATCCAAAACAATGGTTTCATTCCTATCACGTCACCGCTTTCTGAAACCTTTTCCACAAGCGGGCAAATACCTACAATTCTTGCCTCCATCACAGAACGCTGTTTATCAAAATACCAATCCTCTTTGATCCAGAATTGACGTATTGCTGAACCTGTAATTTCAGTTTTAAGTGGAATTTTCAAATATTCGCCAGGATTATTCACATCTTCTGTCTGGTGTGTGGAGTCCCAGGAAACTAACAAATTCATCACTTCCACTTTTGTCATAGGAGAAGTAAATTCATCATCAAAGATCGGATTCGAAAATGCAACAAGTCCTCCTTCAAGCAAAGCACATTTAAATACATCAAACAAATTCATCAGGCAAACGGTTGGTTCTTCAGGGTAATAGATCGGGAGATTTAATTTTTCACGAAGATCGATCACGCGCCAAGTTCGTTTACTCCACATAACGTCCGATTCTCTGACGTATACAGCTGACATTGGAAATGGGCGAGCAATCCGATTGCTGGCACAAGGATCGAACGGTTGATTTTTCACTGAAGCGACAGGCCTGCATTGAGCAGAAACATCAGTAGAAAAAAGCGAGAAAAATAAAAAGAAATTGAAAAGTAAAAAAAAGAAATAAGAAAAAAGCTTCTTCTCATTTCTGACATTCGATGAATGTATCATTGCGACCTCCTTTTCTCTATTAGAACGCGAGGAGGATTTAAAATATTGCTAAAGAGTGTAAGCAAAAAATCCTGCTTCGAAAAACGAAGCAGGATTTTTGTATAATAAAATGGTATGATCTAGAAGTGGAACAAATCGTGTTCGTAGATAAAGATATCATGCTTAACACGATCAGATTCAATCAAAAGGTCTAGACCTGTTTTATAATCGAAAATACCTCTGTTATAAACATTGCTTTCTTTACGAACATAACTAGAGAACATTCGTTTCCAAAAAATATCTTCAAACGTTCTTCTTTCAGCATCATTGTGTCGCATGAAAACATCCTGGTTTGCAAGAACAGGACGAGCTTCAGGGAAATACACCCAAAACAAAGGAGTACATGTTCCTGTAGACTCACCGCTCTCTGTTTTCTTTTCGATCAAAGGACACAATCCAATGATACGAACATCTAACACAGAACGCTGTTTGTCGAAGAACCAGTCTTCCTTCACCCAATACTGTTGAATACGACCGGAACCAATTTCCTCCTTTGTTGGTGCTTTAATATAAGTACCAGGGTTATTAGGATCTTCCGTTTCTGCAGTAGAATCCCACTTTACCAAAAAGCCCTCAATTTCACTTTTAGTCATATCGTACCTGAATTCGTCATCAATGGCAGCGCTTCCAAAACAGGTAATCGTACCATCCTTAGATGCACCATCAACAATAACATCAAATAAACTTTTTCTATCCAATATTCTTTCGTCAGGGTAGTATAAAGGGAAATTGATCTTTTCACGCAAATCAATTACACGCCAAACGCGCTTGCTCCACATTACATCTGCTTCACGCAAAGTAGGATATTGAATTGCTCTACGGGTTCGGGTGTTTTCTTTTGTGTAAACACCATCAGGATATTTAGGTGCTTTTAGAACCTCCTGAGCACAGACATCAAACGCAGCAAAAGCTACAATTAACGCTAAAAAAAGAATTTTTAATTTTTGCATGATATACCTCCGTATTTGGTTATTTGATTTTCAATACACAACCAGGGATCTTTCTTACTCCGTCAGGAGCTTGAACTTTCACCTCTTCAATCATTACTTTTTGTCCCGGCTTAACTTTATTCAAGACTTCTCTCATCTGTCCGGTTGTACTAGGGCCACTAGCAGAATAATCTGCATAAACACCGTTAACAAAGATTGACATATTCCAAGAAACAACAGGGAATTTTAAATCGAAAACGAAGTCATCCAGCTTAGGGATCACACCACCAGCATTCATTAATTCACCTTTTGAAACTTTCCCATCACCGGTAACACCAGCGTAAGAAGCGTTTGGACTAGGAACTTTTTTCACACGGAATTTCATAGCTCCCATAGATTTCGAACCATCTTTGGTTTTAACTGAAACGTTAACAGAGCACTCATTACCAGAAGTTACCTTAACAATATAATGACCTTGTCCTTTGTTGATAATGCTTCCACCACCACCAGTTACCGTAGCAGTAACACTTGTAGGTGAAGCACCAGCTACAGAAATATCTACAGGATTTTCAACTCCAACATAGAATACATTCATTTTTGTAGGAGAAATAGCCATAGACGGTTTTGCAACCATGTAGCTTGATTTAAAAGGATAAGGAATTACCTTACCATCTTGCATCTTTACATTGATAACACCACTGTATTCTTGTTCTCCTTCAGCACCGGTACCTACAACGTATTTACCCAAACCGTTTTCGAACTTATCTAACTTAGTGCTTGCACCTCTCATAACACCTGTAGCAGTATCAACGTCACCAATTAAAATTTCAGGATTAGTAGATGAGTTATAAGCTGCGATAAAGATATCCGCTTTATACTCTTCTCCGGAAATAATATAATTTGATTCAGGAACAACTTTCGCAATAACCTTGTCAAACTTAATGGTTGCCTCATCTACATTACGTAAAAGAGTTCCAACAACATCACTTTCTGCATTTTTAATGTCATTTTGCAATTTTGCCAAAACACTTAAAACTGCAGCAACAGGATTATGAGCAAATAAGTTACTTTCCCAAGCAACCATTTTTTCATCACCGATTGAATACATCTCTTCAGTGCTTAATCCTAATTTCAAGGTAGCGCGGTCTTTTTGAGGAACAAGATCAGTAATGTCTTTTTTAAACTTTTCGATCTTTTCTTTTAAGTCTTTTGCTTTCCCTGTAGCATGCTCAGGATCTGCCCCTGCACCAATCATAATCTCAGTAGGAATATTGTTTTCATCTTTACTATCCAAATTTTTCAATTTGAAAGTATCCGCTACACTTTTATCCAACTTTTGAATTTTCTGATACATTTCGCTCTTGATCTCATCAATAAAGGTACACAGCTCTTTAGATTGCTTTTGTACTTTCATTGCTTTTTCTTGCCAAGGCTTTGCTCTATCAGGATTTTCTGCTACAGCTTTTGCAAACTTTGAGTATAACAATCCGTTTTTTGCATCAAAATTTTCATTCGTTATAATCAAACCTTCTTCAATAATAACAAAGGCATTCAGAATCTCTTTTGATACGTTTAGTGCCAAGAGTGCTGTTAACACCAGGTACATCATACCAATCATCTTCTGCCTTGGGGTTTCTTTTCCACCTGACATAGTTCTATATTATTTCTATAGATTAATATTTAGTTAATAAGTCGTTGTTGAAGAAAAAAATCTCTCCAACAAAAGAAAAAATAATAGGAGTGATCCTATTATTTTCTCATTGCGGTAAGCATGTTACCGTAGATTGTGTTCAATGATTCTAAGTTAGAAGAAAGTTGACCGATCTGCTCTTTGTATTTCTTAGTATCATCAACAGAATCATTAAGATTTTTCATCAAATCTTCTAATCCACTGTAGAATTTAGAAGTTGCTTTCAAATGATCATTCGATCCTTGCAATTGCAATTCATATGATGCATTTAATGCAGATAAATTTTTAGAAACCTTAACGATCTGATCACCTAAGTTTGCGCTATCCTCATTATTAACAGAAAGTCCCATTAATGATTCAGCAGCTTTAGAATAAGCACCAGAAAGTGAACTTACATTTTTAGCAGCAGATTGTACACTTGATACATATTCGTTTGTAGCAACAGAAGCATCAGTAATGTTATTTAATTTACCAGCCTGATCGCTCAAACTACGCAATCCATCACCTAAACTAGCCATCAATTCAGGCCCGATCTTAGCGTCTTCAAGCATTGTATCTAATTGTTCAGTTAATGAACCTTTATCTTCTTCAATTTTCGTGTGTTCACCTTCTTCACCATGCATACCAGCTAATTCAGGGTATACTAAACTCCAATCCACTTCTTCGTGTGGTGGCTCAAATGCCGAGAAAAAGAAGATAACTGCCTCTGTAGATAAACCAACAACAAGCATCGGTCCTGCACCAGGCCAGTGCATAATTTTAAACATCGCTCCAATGATTACGATTGCCGCACCAAATCCATACAATTTGGCCATGAAACTTTTCCATTTTTTACCACCCATTTTTTTTAAAATTTAAAAGTTAATAATTATTATTTAGATTAGAGAATACAAATTAAAATCCTTCACCCGGTGCATCACCTCTTTGACGACCTAAGTATGTTTGAACACAACGGAAGCCAACATAACATTTCGCTGTATCTTGATACTCATAGGTTCTTGTACTTGTTTGAAGGTAATAACCAACATCCTTCCAAGAGCCACCTCTGATAACTTTACGCTTTAAAACTGTCGCTTCATTATCCTGAGCTTCGTAAACATAATCAGGGTTCAAATCATGAGAGAAATCGTAAGCTGATTCATCAAATGCGTTGCTGGTCCATTCAGCAGCATTTCCAGCCATACAATATAAACCGTAATCATTCGGATTGTAAGATGCAATTTTTACAGTATGAAAACCACCGTCATCGATATAACTACCGCGCATTGGTTTAAAGTTACCTAAGAAACATCCCAAAGCATTTCTAATATAAGGACCGCCCCAAGGGAACGGACTCAATGCATTTCCACCTCTGGCAGCATATTCCCACTCAGATTCAGTTGGCAAACGGAAATCATTCACATACGACTGACCATTCATCAACAACCAATTATTAAACAATTGAGTTCTCCAGATACAAAATGAACGAGCTTGTTTCCAGCTAACACCAACAACAGGATAGTCATCATAAGCCGGGTGCCAGAAATACATGTTTGTCATTGGCTCATTGAAAGAGTAAGTAAAATCATGAACCCAAGCCAATGTATCAGGATAAACATTAATAATATCTTTTACAATAAAAACACTTCTGTCTTTATCTTTCTGTTCACGGGTACTGTAATTTCCACTTCCATCAGAAACCTGATCTTTCGCGTCATAGTGACCTAACGTTTTGTTATCACCAACACTTGTATTTTGGTAACCGTTGATAAAATCACGTCCTTTATCATCCGGAGATTTTGAAGGCTTAAAACGATTTGTTTTTTGAGCCGCCATACGAAGGTTGATCCAGTAATATTCAAAATTCAATTTACGGGAATCAATTTCTCTTCTTTTGTAGAAACGCTCTTCAACAGGTAAATACATAAATTCAAGAACCTCTCTTACATCTGTTTCATCAAATGCGATCTCTTCGTCAAAATTCACCAAAGGCGGATCTATCGGTTGATCGTAATCATCTGTTTCATATCCATGCTCAGCTCTACCATCTTCAAATAATGCACGGTGAGCGATTGAGTCTTTCACCCAATACACAAACTGACGGTATTCGTTATTCGAAATCTCAGTCTGGTCAATGTAAAATGCCTGAACAGAAACTGTTTTCGACTTGGTAGTATGTGAATAAGGAGTATCCTCATCACTTGGTCCCATATTGTAACTTCCCATAGGAATATACAACATACCAAACGGATCGATATCGAACCATTCA
>JBILYL010000367.1:0-2800 GCA_044377775.1 Bacteroidia bacterium | reverse complement strand
TCTTTTCGTTGTTAAACTTTGTGATCGTGTCTTGCGCAAAGCTTGCAGTTATTATAAGTGAAAAAAAGATCTTAAAAAGTGTCGTTTTCATTTTGATGAGTGTTTCAACAAATATAAAAAATAAAGCGATAAGAAAATGACTTATCGCTTTATATTTAAGAAAGGGTCGGAGAATGAGAAATGCTACGAACTCATTCCCCTGTATTTAGTTTTTGCACGACTTTATACCCCTTTTGTAATATTAATTAGTTCTTTTATTCTTTTGGGCCTAGTTGTTTTATGATTTATAACACTCTGAAGTTGATGTCGATAAAATAAATTTTATCCTTGTTATCTTTTACTTCATTGAAGTCAATCTTAGAGAACTGTTTAATTATGTAATTTTTTAGTTCAGTGTTGGCACTTTCTACATTCATCAAAGACGCCTTTCCATTTTCTGAAATTCGGAATTGAACATTTACTTTTTCATACAATTTATTTTTTTTCAGTTCAGGGGGAACATTCAGTTGTTTGCTAATCACAGAATGAATTGTGGTGCCATTTCCGGCAAATGCTGTTGTTGCACTAATCAATATTGCAACAAAAAGAATCATTAATTTTTTCATGGGGATTGTTTTGTTTTTAAGCTGGACGTTCATCATATCGAAAAGTTACAGCAAGGTTATTTATTAAAAAAATATTTATTTCACTTCCGGAATCTCTGGAACCGGAGGCAGTGTGATCCTGTTTTCAGTATGGTACACATTATCGAGTCCATCGCAATCAATACATTCTAATCCTTTATTTGTCATTCTCCATCTGCGATTCAACATTTCTTTATCGTAGGTATCACTTACATTGTCGATGTCATAAATGATGTGTTTCATGCTTGGAGAAAGGAATATCACTTTGTTTGCAGGAATCTTAAGAATTAGTTTTACATTTTGATTCCTCCATTTATCTTCCATATCAATATCAAATTGAGGATTGAATTCCAATAAAGAATCTTTCTGATTGATGGTGTATCGGATGTGTTTGGCACGGTATAGCGCTTCTTTTTTGTCGGTTCCGGAAGCAGTTCTTATAGCAACAAGTTCTATGCTGTCGTTTTCGTTCAGTACAATATCGAGTTCAGGGAAACCAAAGCTGATACTTTTACCATTGTTTTTCAAAAGGGTCCAGTTGTCGATCACGATTCTTGAGTCGTATTCCTCATCCTCATTGAATCCGTATTTATCAAGTTTCGCAACAGATAAATATAGGGTGTCAGATTTGATGGATGTTAAAGCTATGCTGTGTTTGCTTGTAGCGTCTTCTTTGAAATCATCACTTACCTGATAAACAATATAAATTATGAAAGCCAAACCGCAAAACCATAGGATACTTGTTGTATAACCAACAATTTTATTTTTTTGTTTGATACCGAATAAAAATCTTATTCCACCGTATATCATTGATAATAATGGTAGGCCAAGGAATAAAACCAATCCTATAACTGCAAATTTCAAGGGAAGGTCATTTGGAAAAATGCTATGCATCATGTCATAAATTGAGTACGAAATTTCAGTGTCATTTGTGTTAACGTGAATAAAATTTCTACCAAATAAAGAGCCCAATAAAACGACTATCAGTATAACGGACATAACAATAACAAAGACAGAAATTATTTTACCCAAAAACTTAAAAATATTCCGGAGCACATCGCCAATAAAGTCAGTAGCCTTTTCGGTAGACGTTCTTACTCGTTCTCTGTTTTCTTTAGATCCGACATCTTTACCGAATTTTTCCATTCGTTTTTTGAAGTCATCAAATTCTTCATTCACTGCTCTGCTGATGTTGTTCACATCCACTTTTTCGCCACGCATTTCTAATTTTTCAGCAGTTGTTTTTGCCTTTGGAATAATAATGCAAAGAATGATGTATAGTAGCAAACCTGTTCCGAAAATAAAGAAGCTGATCGCAAAAATTCCTCTCAACCAGATTGGATCAAAACCGAAATAGTTTGCGATTCCGGAACAAACACCACCGATGATTTTATCATCCGGGTCACGGAAAACACGTTTTCTCTGGTAATTCGCATCGGCTGTACTAAATTCCGTTTGACTCGATTCCGAGTTTGATTGCTGCGTGTTTTCACTATCAGCTGCAAACTCTTCCGGTTTGCCCATTAGTGCAATCACATTTTCAACATCCATTTTCAAAATGGCTTGTTTGGTATTATTTACTTTTTCCTGAAGCATTTCAGCGATACGGGCTTCAATGTCGCTCATGATTTCATCTCTGCCATCCGAGTCATTAAAATACCCCTTGATCGTACTAAGATATTTGTTCAGCATTTCATAAGCATCTTCTTCAACATGGAAAATGATACCGCTTAGATTCATTGTTATAGTTTTGTTCATCTTTTTAATTTTTTAGTTTGTGATTTTGTTGTTTGTTTCCAAAGCTTAATCCCAAATTCAATTTTTTTGTATTGTTTTATTTACTGCTTCTACTAATTCATTCCATGTTGTTTCTAATTCTTTGAGAAATTGTTCTCCAACGGGAGTGAGTTTGTAATATTTTCGTGGCGGACCTGAAGACGATTCTTCCCAACGGTAACTTAATAATCCATCGTTTTTAAGGCGCATCAGGAGAGGATATAACGTTCCTTCCACTACAATCAGTTTTGCTTCTTTCATTTTGGTGATTATTTCCGATGGATAATTTTCTCCTCCCGAAAGCACCGATAAAATACAAAACTCAAGTACGCCTTTTTTCATCTGCGCTTTTGTGTTTTCTATATTCATGTCGTTTTATTTAATGAGTTTGTTATTTAAAT
>JBILYL010000366.1:0-2808 GCA_044377775.1 Bacteroidia bacterium | reverse complement strand
GAATGATTGCCCGATTAACGACAGATCCCAATCCTCACTTATAGAAAATGCCAATGAGGGCATTATAATAAGTGTGTTTTTTGTAGGGGAAAAGATAAATGCAATAGTTCCACTCGATATTGGATTGAAAATTTTGTTTAATTGTGCGAAAAAAGAGTGTTCAAATGGCATTAATCTTTTTGCTGATAATTCTGCTCCCGCCAATTCATTTATGCCAGATTGAAGTGTTTTTCCTTTGCTGTTAAACAGGTAGGAAACCATTACAAAATAGTCGTTCTCAAAACTTCTGTCCAGCGATACGGATGCTGCTAATGTGCCGCTGGTATCCGTTTTTTCATAAGGTTGAAAATAGGACAGCTCTCCTTTAAATCCTGTGTTTTTTATATTTCCAGCCCAGCCGGTACCTAATAAAATATCTGTATGATAAACACCTACTATGTTTTGCCAATCATATTTTCTGATATTTGTTTTATATAGGATCGCTGCAACCTGTTCTTTAGGTTTGTCTGATAGTTTATATGCTGCTTCTATGGACGATATATTCGAAATTGAAAATTGAATGCGTAAGGCATCTGTTCCGGGACGTTCTTCATAGTCAAAGTCGAAATAGTTGAATGCATTAAAGATATCATTGGGATTCCATACCAGATTAATTCCCCAATTAATGCGCTGACGGCCTAAAGTAATATCCCAATTACTGTTAGACCAATTTATCAAAAATCGGTCTAACAGTGTGTTCAGCACCATCGATGTATCGTCAATAACATTATACGACAAATCGATGAGTCCATTGTCACTATCTATTTGTTTTCCGAATTCAAATGTTTTTTTTACTTGTTCACCATAATAAAAACGAGTACGGGCCTCCGCTCTTAAATATACATTCTGCGAAATGTCCCATTTAAAGTTTATCCGGTTGTGAATGAAATTGCCTGTGATCAACGATTCCGAATTGTCAATAAATGTCTGAGTTTGCATGTCTTTTATATAGCCATGCAACTTTATCCTGTTACTTATATTTGCGGTCATTGAATCTTGTGAAAAACAGAAGGCGGGGAGTAGAAAAAAAAGGAACGTGAATTTTATCCGGTGTGACAGTGCAGGATCAAATTCTTTAATAACTGTTTTCATTCAATTTGCAATGCCTTTTTTTATGAAATTTAGTTTACTTTTTTCATGTTTTGTGTTGAGAAAAATTTCTCATCTATTGGCTGGTCAAATTTTATAGCGTTATAGATCATTACTGTTTTTTGATCTTTCTTATCTGCTGGTACTATTTCCACTCTTGTTGGTAAAAGTCTTCCTCCCATTTTTTTTATTTCGGAACTCTGCATTGTGTTGATCAGCATGTTTTCTTCATCATAAAATTCAGCTCTTAGTTGCATGTAATCTTTTTTATCTATCCATAAGATTATTTTGCCCCACCACAGACGATTCCTTCACCAGGTCATCGTTGCTGAAATCAGTTCCCATCCATGACTGTGACATCATCGATGGTGGTAATTTGACAACGCGCTCTATCGATGGAACCTAATTCCATACTTCTTTATTATCCTTCAGGAATACCGTTCCTTTTTCTTTTGCGGGTGACGTAATCAAGATCATGGCAAACCTTGTTTCTTTTGTCCATGCTTTCATTTTCATTTCTCTTGTCCACGTTGGCCGGATGATTTGTATGGTCATTTCCGACTGAGAAGTTTTTCCTCTCATTTTCTCATCTGCTTTTTTGATAACGTCTTTCGCTTCTTCAATCAGTACAAACGAAAATGTACTCACTAAAAGAAATACAGAAAATGTCCAAAGTGCAATTCTTATATTCGGTTTCATGTTCATCCAAAACGTAAATGTATATTGGATGAAATGTTTATAGCGTGATTGGAATCACTGTAGGTGGTGATAATTTACATCTATGTTAGGATAGAGATCTCCTTCTGGCAATTAGTTCTATGTCTTAACAATTGATGTTTCACTTTGGGTTGTAATTGACTTTTTGGGAAAAAAATGCAGTTTCAATAAGAAGAAATGATCATCAAAAAGAGAAATGTGCTGTTTCGAATTATGAAACGTTTGCTGTTTTTCTTTTGTTTTCTATCTGATAGATAAGATACAAACTAGCAGCAACAATTATCACACTTATAACCACAAATACCCATTGACTATTGTCTATGCCGATCTTATCCACATCGGATGAAATAACTCCTCTGTTTGAGAGCCATACTAAAAAAACTGCTGTTCCATTGTTTACAAAATGGGCGATGATCCCCGGCCATAACGATCCGCTCCACAAAAATAAATATCCTAAAAAGGCGCCCATTAACATTCTTGGGAAAAATCCGAAAAATTGCATGTGAAACGCGCTGAAAACTATTGCACCTATCCAAATAGAGTTGTGTTTGTTTTTGAAACATTCAATTAGTACTTTCTGAATGATTCCACGAAAAAATAATTCCTCGCTTAATGCAGCCATTAGTGCAACCACAAATAAATTCAATATGAGGCCGCTTACAGATGTTCCTTTTGTGAATAATTCGGTCAGTTCCATTGCTTTTGCTTCACTGGTCCGCATCCATTGCTCTACTCCGCTAAGCACTTCCGGTAAATGCATTTGCTCATTTAATTGTGCGATCCAATTGATAAAAGGTAAGGCGAAAAGTATTCCCATACTTCCTAATAGTAATGTTTTATAATTCGGTTTTTTTGTAAAGCCTAAATAATGAATGCGCTTGTTGGTCCAGAATACGGCAAAAAGGATGGATGGTGCAATAAATAATATTACCACTCCGATCAGTTGTCCGATATAAAGCAGTG
>JBILYL010000101.1:0-8535 GCA_044377775.1 Bacteroidia bacterium | reverse complement strand
AGCCTGCAGTACCTTCAGTACGCAAAAGATTAAAGGGAACCATTGCGAATTGTAAACTAGCTCCTCCACCTAAAAAAAGTACTTTGTAGTTGTCGTTCAATCCTAATAATTCTTTTACCAACGCACGTGATTCTTCCATTACTTTCTCATAATTCTTACTACGATGAGAGATCTCTAAAAGTGACAGATTCAGATTGTCAAAATTAATACATGCTTCTGCTGCTTGTTTTAATACTTCTGCCGGTAATATTCCAGGACCTGCGCTAAAATTGTGGACTTTTGTCATTTTTTTTAGTTAAATAGATTTATATTTTAAATAGGTTGATTCTTCTAAAAGGTTCCCTGCAAACTTTTAATATAATATTACGCGGTAATTTCGAGCTTGTCGGGAAAGTGCGTATGTTGATCAAATTTATTGATGCAGCACAAAATTATAAATAAATTAAACGTAGAGGAGGAATTGCGAAGGAATAATTTTCAGACGACAAAAATCAAGAGAAGTTCAAGTAAATCAACCCATTTAATCAGCTCACTTTTTCTTTTTTTTCTTTTTTCCCGGAATGCTATAGTCGGTACTTTGATTGTGTCCTTCTGAGCGGTCATGTGGATCATTGTAGTATTTGTCTTTCTCATCTTTTTCATTTACGGCATGCACATCCGGCATATAATTCCATTTTCCCTTTTTAAATCCAAAGCCATCAAAGCTCATGTCGCTGCAGTAATACTGAAATTGCCCTTCCAGTTGTGGTTGAGTAGGAGCAAGGTGTCCAAAGATGATAGAATCTTTTTTATTGCTGAATTTGAGTGACATATTGCAAGTTGCTGAAAATTCGAATATGACCCGTTTCGGGAATTTACGGTCATAGTTAAAAATATCGGCTCCAAAACGAGGTGCTCCCGTTGGATCGAATGTTAATACTTCAATTATTTTTTTTTGTGAGAATTTGTCGTTTCCGTCCCAACCTAAAAGCGTATAATAGGTTTTTGATTTTGTCTTTTTTATTATGATTTTGCTATAGAGTGCTCCAAACCATTTTTTATTATCGGTGATTGCATTCTCAGGATTTTTGATCTCCGTAGATTTGTCAGTCAGTGGATACAATTGCAGCGTTTCTATTTTTGTTTTTTTGTGGGAACCGGACTTTTTTATCTCTGTAAATTTCGACTGAATGAAACCGAAATATTCAAATGTACCATCACTTTTGGCGATGTTCCAGTGAATGATCCTGAAACGGTTATCGGGAGAAATTAAAACACCGATGTCTTTCTTTAGCGAATCGAATTCATAGTTGAAGGTTTCAGGAATTTGGATGGCTTCTTCAAATGCAGCAAGAAGTTTTTTGTTTATGTTAATCTGTTCTTCCGTTGATTTCGCAGCATATAATTGCTTCACTAGAGGTTTTATCCCGGATTGGGTAAATTCATCCACTTTTTTTAACTGCATTGCAGGGCTTATTTCCTGTGATAATGCAGCTGTTGATATAAATATAAGAAAATAGACAATCGTTCTTCTCATGATTACAAAAGTATGAATAATTTAAACGGAAAGTGAAATGTGATATTGTATCCCGCTTTGAGCATTCTTTGAGAGCGTCATTACTTCGTAAAAACCTATGGTATTCTTATGATGCAAAACGTCCCACATTAGTGAGACGTTTTATATTCTTCAAACGCTTGTCTGAACTTGTTAATTGCTTTTATTACAAGTGAAGACTTGCTTTTTTATCTAATAGATCTTCTTTGCTCTCACGCCAGTTTTCATCATCTACACAGCAATCAACCGGACAAACGGCAGCACACTGCGGTTCATCATGAAAACCAACACATTCTGTACATTTATCAGAAACGATATAATACACATCCATCACCACTGGTTCTTGCGGTGCATCTGCATCCGCTGTTATTCCACTTTTTGAAGTAAATGCTCCTTTTAAAGACGTTCCGTCAGCGAAGCGCCATTCATTACCTCCTTCGTAAATAGCATTATTAGGACATTCGGGCTCGCAAGCTCCACAATTAATGCACTCTTCAGTAATTTTAATTGCCATAATTATTGTTAGTTTTGTAAAAAAATATTTTCCCAAAATTAACAGATTTTTACGGAATTACATAAAATATAATTTTAAAAGCTGTATTGCTGCATTTAATTAGTATCCGAATATGAATATAGACAACCGCATAAATGCTTTTATTAAGCTTGGACAGTTCTTAAAACAGTTTTCTGTTGATGGAGTAAAAAAGGATTCCACTGGACTAAATGACTTGTTTTATGATGATCTGAATGAACTGATTACACGTGTTCATATTCATAATGCCTGGTTTACAGAAAAAAATGTTCGAACGGCATTTGCTGCCCTTGCAGATAGTCTTGAGGAAAATACTTTGTTGGATTGGGTATCCGTTTATATCAAAGATTTAAAAGATCGAAAAGATCCAAAACGAGTGGCGGTGATCATGGCCGGAAATATTCCGATGGTAGGTTTTCATGATATGCTTTGTGTACTAATTTCAGGAAACAAATTTGTGGGTAAACTTTCTTCAGATGATAAATTTTTGTTGACTTTTGTTGCGAAAATTTTAAATCAGATCGACCCGGGCTTTTCAAGTCAGATTGAATTTACGGAAGATCAATTGAAGAATATTGAAGCGGTTATCGCAACGGGAAGCAATAATTCTTCCCGCTATTTCGATTATTATTTTGGAAAATATCCAAACATTATCCGTAAAAACAGGAATTCTGTTGCAGTTCTTACAGGTGCTGAAAGCGTTTCTGACCTTCATTCATTAGGAAATGATGTGTTTCAGTATTTTGGATTGGGCTGTCGTAATGTGTCCAAATTATTTGTACCCAAAGGATATGTTTTTAATTCGTTTTATGAATCGATCTTCGATTTTCAGGATATTGTAAACAATAATAAATATGCCAATAATTACGATTATAATAAAACGGTTTATCTGATGAGCAATCATCCTTCTTTATTGGACAATAATTTTTTATTGTTAAAAGAGGATACTTCCTATTCTTCACCGATCGGTGTTTTATTTTACGAGTTTTACGATGATCTTGTCGTTTTGAATAAGCGTCTGGAAGCTGAACAAGAGCAAATACAATGTATCGTTTCTTCCAGTTTGGATATCTCCAATGCAATTTCGTTTGGAACTGCACAGTGTCCCAGTCTTAATGATTATGCTGATGGTGTTGATACGATGAGATTTCTGATAAATCTTTAAAATTAATTACGTGGAGCCTTCGGATCACGTTTGTTTCCAAACAATCGTTTTCTATTTGACAACAAATTTTTCTTGTAATTTTTATTGCTCTTTGCAATGATTTTTTTGTCGGCCCGCATTTGTTTTTCACTCGGGCGAACCTTCGCGCTTCTGTATTTGTTATATGCACCTTTTGATTTGCACGATTCCGAAGTGCCAAGTATAAATACAAAAGCGAGGACTTGTAAGCTTATTTTTAATGTTCTTAGCATTAAAACAAAGATAAGGAATTCTTTGCTCCGCTCGAAATGATAAAATTAAATGAATCGAAAATAAACAGCCGCGTTCCTTATGATGATCCTAAATGAATTTTGAATCCTTTGATCTATAAAATCCATCGTTCATTCCTTTTCTTTCTTTTCCTTTTGTTGATTTTTGTTGTTCGCTTATACTGTTGTTTTTTTGAAAAAAAAAGATCGTTATTATCTTTTATTTCCTTTTTATTTTTTTTCATAAGTTCTTTGTACGCTTTTGTTCCTGAAACGATCTGCTTGTTTTCAGCTTTGCGTTGTTTGTCGCTGGGTTTTTCTTTGGCTGATAAGTAGGGATTCCATGGTGTTTTCGACCGACACGCATTCATAGAACAGATAACTGTTATAACAACTGTTAAAAAGAATATTCTTTTTCTATAAATTTTCATGTAGCATTAAAACATTCTCTTAATTTTGTTTGAACGTTCTGGGGATATAACGAAAGCTGTTAAAAAAGATACAGGATTTTTCCTGAACTTTATATCGTGCTTCGGAAATGTATCTTATGAATATTAGATTAGGACCTTTAGTGAAAAGTTCAGATGAAGAGGCTCAGAAAGATCGTTGATTTGTTAGTGCTATTTATTATTATAAATGAAGATTAAAAACTATATATACATTCTCATTACTATCGTTCTCAGTTCCTGCGGAGCGGAGCATCAAAAGATTACTTTTTCAGAACACATTGCACCGATCATTTATAAAAACTGCAGTTCCTGCCATCGTCCGGGAGAAGCTGGCCCCTTTAGTCTTCTAACTTATCAGGATGCAAAATCGCGCAGCACCTTAATGAAATTCGTTACAAAAACCCGTTTTATGCCGCCATGGCCTGCTGATGCAGCATACACTCATTTTGTGGACGAAAAAGTATTAACACAAGATGAGATCGACTTGATCGTTCGCTGGGTGGATGAGGGTTGTGCTGTCGGTGACTCTTCTAAAATTCCACCAATTCCTGTTTTTCCCAAAGGATCGCAGTTAGGAACTCCAGATCTTGTCATTAAATTCAGAGACGTATACAAGATCAAGGGAAACAATAAGGATCAGTTTTTATTGATGCGTATTCCTTATGAAATCCCGGAAGATAAATTTATTTCTGTGATCGAAGTGATTCCTGACAACAGAAAATTGTTGCACCATGTGAATGCACAACTTTTAAGTTATGAATATGAAAAAAAGAAGGATATTTTTTCAGGTAGAGTGGTTGTCAATCTGGATTCATTTCCAAACAAATTGATCGCCTATAAAGAACTTGGTTTAGCGAATGATGATGGTGTAACGTTTCCGATGTTAACTCAGTCGGTTACCAATTATTTGCCAGGAGTTACTCCGCCAATTTATCCGGATGGAATAGGAGGGTTTAAAATGACGAGAAAGGGTGCATTGTTCCTGAAGGATATTCATTACGGTCCATCCCGTGTTGATACAACAGATGAAACACGATTTAATGTTTTTTTTGCAAAGCATCCTCCCAAAAGGCCTACACAGGAATTTCAGATGGGAACATTTGGTATTTCACCTACTGTTCCAGAACTGATCATTCCACCCAATGAAATAAAAACATTTACATCCACTTATCAGGTCCCATTTGATATTTCATTATTAACGATCAATCCTCATATGCATTTATTGGGTAAATCATTTTGGGCTTATGCTGTAACATTAAAAGGGGATACAATTCCATTAATCAAAATAAATAAATGGGATTTCAGATGGCAATATTTTTACACATTTAAAAAAATGGTAAAGATCCCGAAAGGAGCAACTATCCATACGGTAGGTGTTTTTGATAATACCCGTGAAAATCCAAATAATCCATTCAGCCCGCCACGGCTTGTTTCGGAGCAAGATGGAAGTATGCGTACTTCCGATGAAATGTTTCAATTTATAGTGACGTATCTTCCTTATACGAGCGGGGACGAGAATATAAGTCTGGAACGTTAGTTGATTATCAATTCAACTGTTTTACAATATCTTCTTTCTCGATATATCCTAAGTTGGTCCAACTTAGTTTGGTTTTTTTATAAAGTTGCAGTACCGGCAACGATTCGATTTTTAAAGCGTTGCACAATTCACTATTGCTGTCAGCATCAATTCGAATGATGGTCACTTTTTCAGACATTTCAGTAGTGATCTCATCTAAATGTGGTTTCATTTTTTTACAGGGAGCACACCATTCGGCATAAAAATCTACAAGTACTGGTTTATCCGACTCCAACAATTTGTTGAATTCCTGGAGGGTCATTCCTGTAGATTTCGTTTGATTATCTGTAGTTTCGGGTAGATTTCCACTTCGCCATTTCATAATCCCACCATCCAATTCATACACTTTTTTAAATCCATCATTTCTCATCTTCGCGGCAGCGGAAGAACTTCTTCCTCCGCTCAGACAATAGACAAAAACGGGTTTTGATTTATCTAAAGCGGTAACTTGTTTATCAAAATCATCACCGTTCCAATCGAAGTTCTGTGCATTTGGCAAATGACCTTTGGAAAACTCATCGGGTGTCCGAACATCAATTAAAGGAGCGGAAGGCATTTCTTTTATTTTGTTTTCAAATTGGGCAGGAGAAAGATTTGTTTCTTCGTTTTTACTATAACAGCTAAAGAATAGTAACGTTGTAGAAATAGCGATGATCGTAAGTAT
Organism: Bacteroidia bacterium; assembly: GCA_044377775.1. GTDB lineage: Bacteria > Bacteroidota > Bacteroidia > 2-12-FULL-35-15 > 2-12-FULL-35-15 > 2-12-FULL-35-15. The sequence goes on along the minus strand of JBILYL010000101.1, from coordinate 2,367 downwards.
ATATCTCATTTTGTTTTTTTATTTTCGTCTAAGCACTTGGATTTTTCTTCATCAAATTTTATAAAAAAATTAAGCCAGATTAGTCGAGATATTCTGAATGTTAATGTCATGAATAAAACAATCGTTGCAATTAAAAAGATCAGATAATTAATAATATCGGCATTAAAAATAAATGTATTTGCCGCCCAAGTGATAACAAACCAACCAACCATCAGACCGTAACTTACATACATAGCACCATAAAAGTAACCCGGCTCTTTTTCAAATTTTTCACCACAGCAGGTACATGTTTGATGCATTTTGTCAAACTCCTTCAGGTTATATGGATTATTAGAAATAAAAACATTCCCCTTATGACATTTAGGGCATTTGTTTTTAAAAACAGAATAAAGAATATCTTTCATAATTAATTGGAGTGTTGTTGTATGATTCTTTTAAGATCATTTGCAGATACGACTCCGGATTGCCTCCATTTTATTTCACCGTTTTTAAAGAGGATAAGTGTTGGCACACCTTGGATCTGGTATGTACTTGCGACCTGCTGGTTTTTATCCACATCTATTTTTAAGATTGTTGCCTTGTCGCCTACGTTTGTTTTCAGTTCTTCAAGGATAGGTTTCATCATTTTGCATGGACCGCACCATTCGGCAAAGAAGTCGACCAAAGTAGGTGTACTGCTTTTGATAATATCTGAAAAAGTTGTTGCCATTTTTATTGGAATTGAATTGTTGTTGTCAATGATACTTTTGATTTTATTGAATTAGAGATCAAACAAGCAGTTTCGGATTTTTGGAGTATTCGTTCGGCTTTTTCTTTATCCGCCTCTTTTGCAATTACCAACACGGGCTCAAGAAGGACTTCTGTCATTAAATATTTTCCTTCAATTTGTTCTAATTTACCTTTTGCAGAACAATTAAAACTTAAAAATTCCAATTTTGAGTTTTCTGCGATCGATAAAAATGTTGTCATATAACAACTGTTTACTGCGGCTGTCAATAAATGTTCAGGCGACCAGATTCCCTCAATGCCCTTCGGGAATTCTGGGGGAGTAGCAACATTTATTTTTTCCTGAAGTTCGGGAGATGAAATCTCACCTTTTCTGTCTGAAATCCAATTCAGATTAACATTGTAAAAATGAGCGTCCATAATTTTATTTTAATTCTTCGTGAGAGTTTAAGTGATTATCCTGCAAGTTGTTTTGTTTAGGGTCGACTGCACAACTGATTGAAGTGCAGCATCCTTTATTTGTTAACGCCTGAAATAAAAAGAACGCTGAAATTAATCCTGATAGTACATCCTTCGTTTCAATTGCCTGTATTGCAATAAAGATTCCCAAAACTAAGCGAAGCCAACGAACAAAATGCCAACCGGAAAAAAGTGTTTCTTTTATCATTTTATTTTTTGCTGTAAGCTCGACCAAGCTCCACCATTATGAACATTTGTATAGCCGTTTGATTTAAGGATTCCTTTTGCTGAAGCACTTCTCATACCTGATGCACAGCAAGTGATCACTGGTTTGTTTTTGTCTTTCAGTTTCGACAAATTGTTGTTTAATGTATCAACAGAAATATTGATAGATCCTTTAATATGGCCTCCAGCATATTCACCTTTACTGCGAACATCAAGAATTACTGCACCTTCTTTTACTAAGGCTGCATAATCTACTTTAGGGCCAAATCCGAATAATTGTTTAAGTGTATTGATCATTTTATTTATGTGTTAACGTTTGAAAATAATTTACATCCATCCAGGAACCGCCATTGTAACATTCAATTCCTTGTTGTGCAAGATAACCATGCGCTTGACCGCTTCTGTTACCAGAAGCGCAGCAAAATACGATTGGCGATTTCATGTTTTTTAATTCTTCGATGCGATCTGGGATTTCCTGTAAAGGTATGTTTATTGAACCTGATACATTTCCACCTCTGAATTCTCCTTGTGAGCGAACATCTATGATTGTTCCCTGATTTTCAAGGATGATTTTTTTGATATCCATTTTTTTAATTATTAGATTTTTCTTTTTTGAAAATATTAAAGAATAAGCCACCCATTAATGCGCCATACAAGGTGCTGTTGAATGGTTTTGAAGTGATGGCACAAGTGCCGCTGGCGCAACCTACAAAATAGTAGTAAAGGTATCCGGCAATTGCACCAATAACAACACCCAATAGTGTAAGTTTATGTTTTTGTAAGAATTCCATTTTATTTTTCTTTTTTTCTGGTTGAAATACCGAATGGCAAATATAGCGGGCAAAAGCTTATAAAACTCGTAAGGATAAAAATGCCAGCCAAGATCAGTAGAATTATAGCTGTAGTTCCCGAGATCTGTTGCGTGAAATAAAGCAAGGCAATAATAACTGCTGCAAT
>JBILYL010000365.1:0-2822 GCA_044377775.1 Bacteroidia bacterium | reverse complement strand
ATAGTAATAATATATTTTTCAAGTACTTGAATATCAGCGATAAAAAATTTCAACCGAATCTAAAAATTCTCCGTATTTTTGTAAAAAATTAACTTTTATGCATTTAGTCCAGGATTTTAATGAGCTTTTTACAGTTGCATCGCTCATCAGTTTACTTACCTTATCGGTATTAGAGATTGTATTGGGAATAGATAATATCATTTTTATCTCCATTATTGCCGGAAAACTCCCGAAAGCTAAGCAGGGCAGGGCTCGCGCAATCGGTTTGATGATGGCGCTTATAATGCGTGTTATTTTGCTTTTTAGTATTTCCTGGATCGTTGGCTTGAAAGAAGCTCTTTTTAACATTGGAGACTTCGCTGTTACCGGACGTGATCTTATACTTTTTTCCGGTGGTGTGTTTTTGTTGTATAAAACAACAATTGAACTGCACAATAAGATTCAGGGTTATGGTGAAGATGCTATGAATGTGAAAAAAGTTAGTTTTAATGCCATTGTAATGCAGATAGTCCTGATTGATATTGTTTTCTCTTTTGATTCGATCCTAACGGCTGTTGGTTTGGTAAGTAATTTATTGATCATGATTTTGGCTGTAATAATCGCCATGATCATTATGATCATTTTTTCAGGAAAAGTGGCCGATTTTATCAATGAAAATCCAACTATAAAGGTACTCGCACTGTCTTTTTTATTAATGATCGGAGTAATTTTGATCCTTGAATCCTTTCACGAACATGTAGATAAAAAATTCATTTATATTTCAATCGCATTCTCTTTGTTTGTAGAAGTTCTGAATATACGTATGCGAAGAAAAGGAGAGAAAGTCAGGGATACAAATAACGATCCCCGCGATGTTATTTAACCGTTGAGCGTATTTTCCGGTCAATATGATATTTTTTTGCGCTGTGAATACTTGCGTTTAGGTCAAAGCCCAATAGCAATATTAAGGAATTGATATAGATCATCATCAGAATCACTATCAATGTTCCGATCGAGCCATACAGTTTATTGTAATTGCCAAAATTGTTTACATAATAGGTAAAACCAACGGTAGCAATTATAATAAGAACCGTTGCCAGCATAGAACCTGCGGAAAAGAACCGCCATCCTTGTTTACGTTTTGGTCCTAAAAAATAATTGATAGAAATTATCGCATAACATAATCCACCCAAAACCAGCCATTTTAAAAAGGAGAGTACATAAAAGAGTGTTTTGTTGCTTTTCAGGATATGTGATAATCCAAATTCTCCATAGATAAGAATAGCAACAGATGTCGAAATTAACAAGACTGTCAGAAAAAGCATATATAGTGAAGTCAAGCGCTGCTCTAATGGTTTTCTTGTTTCAATTTCATGAAACGTCTCATTGAAAGCATTTATCATTGCATTAAAACCATTGGTAGAAAAATACAATGCAGTGACAAATCCGAATGATAATAAACCACCCCTTTGATTGCTGATAATATCACTTATGGTTTCTTCCGTTGCTTCAAATGCAGCCGTAGGCATCACTCTTTGCAAAAGATTAAACAGGTTATCCTGAAAATTTTCAATAGGAATATACGGTATCAGGGTAAATAAAAAGATGATCGTTGGGAAGAGTGCAAGAAAAAAACTAAATGACAAAGCGGCTGCCCGGGTATTTAAGGTTCCGTTTTGAATGCCCTTGAAAAAAAACTTGGTGACTACATAAAGTGATAAACCTTCAAATCCGGGAAGTACTATTTTTCGGCTTGCTTTAATAATTTTTAAAACAGGTTTTATTTTTATTAAAAGCTTTGTCGATTTACGTTGCATCTTAAATCGCTTTTAAACTAAGATCTAAACTTTTGATATGATGGGTAAGGGCTCCGACAGAAATAAAATCAACTCCACACGCTGCATATTTGCCAATGTTCTGTTCTGTGATTCCCCCAGAGGCCTCTGTTTCAAATTTACCGTTAATGAGTTTAACGGCCTTTTTTATATCGGAAATTGAAAAGTTATCGAGCATAATGCGGTGAATTCCTCCGATAGAAAGTATTTCTTTTACCTCATTCAAGTTACGTGACTCGACTTCAATTTTTAATTTTTTGTTTTTTGATTTCAGGTATTTTTTTGAAGCATCAATGGCTTGTTTTATCCCTCCAGCATAATCAATATGGTTGTCTTTTATCAGTATCATATCGTATAATCCGATCCTGTGGTTCGCACCACCACCAATGACTACCGCCCATTTTTCTAATCCGCGGACAGTAGGTGTTGTTTTTCGGGTATCAATTACTTTTGTTTTTGTTCCTTTGCAAAGTTGAACCAATTGATTTGTTTTAGTTGCGATTCCGCTCATCCTTTGCATGCAATTCAGTACAAGCCGCTCTGCCAATAATATTGATTGGGATTTTCCTTCAACAAGCAAAACAATGTCGCCAACCTTAATTTTGCTTCCGTCTTTCAGGAGTACTTTTACTTTTAATGAAGGGTCTACTGTTCTAAAGATCTCCACAGCCAGATCAACACCAGCAAGAATTCCATTTTCTTTTACAAGCAATTGTGCTTTACCTTTTGCAGTAGAAGGAATACAAGCAAGGGAGGTATGATCTCCATCACCGGCATCTTCAGCCAATGCTGCAGTTATAAAATTTTGAATATTAAAATGGTATAGTCGTTCGGGGTTTAATCGTTTACTCATTCTCTGTTTCTATTCTAAATTGCTGAATAAGTGTTTGAGCGCCTACTGTTTTGATCAGGAAATAGGTTCTGAATTTTCCGTTCATCGTTTCTAATGTGCCGATCACATATTGGGAACCTGCTTTAGGCTGGCTCTTATGTGCGATGGTATAGGAC
>JBILYL010000100.1:0-8569 GCA_044377775.1 Bacteroidia bacterium | reverse complement strand
AAGATCATCACTTAAATTCAACTTGGAGAATGTTTTTTTAGAAACATCCATTTTGTAAGCTCCATGCGTATTGGTTCCTATGATTAAATTGTTGGAATCAATTTTAAAAATCGCTGTTATTTTATCTTCAACAAATCCGTTTTTGTGATTGTAAAACTCCCATTTTTCTTTTCTTAAAGGATCAATTTTAATTAATCCATTTTCTACACCATACCATTTTGCCTTTTCATCAATATAGATTGAAAACACACTATTCGCATATTCGTTTTTTTTATGAGAATAAAACGTAAAACAATTGTCTTGGAGTTTAACGAGTCCTGATCCATAAGTCCCCACCCAAATGTTCCCTTCATGATCAGAATAGATGGCTTTGGTATATTTATTTCCCAGTCCGTTATCTTCAGTAAACTGGATAAATTCTTCATATTGTAATGTGCTTGGTGATAGGTTAAGCTTAATTACTCCGTTACCAAATGTTGCAATCCAAAGATTAGACAATTTGTCTTCGAATATATCCTCAATATTAGTTAAAGGAATAGAAACATTTTTGCCGATCGGGGAGGCATTAAATTGATTTTTTTTATTTGACGAAGGTGTTAATAAAAATAAACCTTCATCTTCAGATCCAACCCAGTAGCTGCCAGAGTTGTTTTTTTTGACGATACATTGAATTTTTGTTTCAGGAATTGTTTCAATCCGTTTTATAAATAATGGTTTGCGTTTTTCACCTTCAAGGTTATATAGAAGCAACCCTTCTTCTGTACCAGCTATAAGTTGATTGTTTTTTGTTACAGCAAGAGCATATATTGTAGATTGGTTAAACTCCATCTTAAATACATCAACCTCAAAATTTTTGCTTATCCTGAATATTCCATCGTTCTGAGTAGCGCACCAAATGAATCCTTTTTCATCCGAAACAATGGACGTGATCGGACTTTTAGAAAACCCACTAGTGTTGATGACTTTGAGTTTTTTACCATCATAAAATGTAATTCCTCCTTGATTATGACCAAACCATAAATTGCGTGAATTGTCTTTAAAACTAGTTGTTACGAAGTTTTCTGCAAAGCCGTCAGTTGAGTATGCAGACTTAAAACTTATCCCGTCAAATTTGCAAGCTCCATCTCCTGTTCCTGCCCAGAGATACCCCTTTTTGTCCTGATTAATAGTGTAAACGTAAGGTTGGGTTATTCCATTATCAACGCCATATGTTTTTAACTGATAGGCTTGAGAAAAAACTGGAGAAGAAAAAAGGACTGCAATTAAAAAACTAAAAAAGAGAGAATGTAAATTTTTCAAAAGTTGAATATGTTAAAATTAATATGGGGCGGTTTTTTTCTTTTGTTTAAATAATACTTTATTGTTATGCTGAGGAACACCACCTATTGGCACAGTATATATGGGCAACAAGTTTCCATCTTGATTTGTGACATAAAGCGTAGCATTATTGTTCCGGATTTTTTTATTTTTATTTTTAATAAACTGAACATCCAAAGTGGTTTTTTTTTCTTTTTCGTCAATTTTGTGTTGAGTATCTACCCAAACATTATCTCCGGATGCTTTACTCAGTTCTCCTTTTTTAACCATGGAAACAATGTTTACATCTCCATCACTGTCAAAATCGAAGTTCGACATGCGAATTGAGAAAACATTTTGCTCGATGTATGGATAAAGGTGTGCGACATCATTTATGTTATCCGAAAGGCGAAAAGTGTATTCGAAAGTGAAAGCATTACCCCCTTCAATCGCTTTGTTCTCAGTTGGCGAAGAGCTTAAAAAATATTTATACAAATTGCCATCATCTCCTGTTACTCCTTCTGCAATAATTTTAAAGATATAACCGCCATATTCCGGAACTAATTCTCCCTCCGATGGATTAAACGGACCGAAGGTGTACCATTCGCCATCATATACCTCGCTGCTGATAAATATTTTGTTTGAAAGTAAATTGCCGCTTTTGTACTTTCCTCCAGGATCTTTTAAACGTACATCTTTTGCTGTAAAGGATTCTTTTCCTCCGTAAACCGAAAATTTAGTTTTTGTATTGTATTCTCCTTTTTTTTCATCAAACTCCCCGCTTGTTTCGGCATCGTAAACACGGATATAAATTGGAAGAATTTGAAATTTAGGAATTACAAAAAAGTATGTCTGCGAAAAGTCGTCATCGCCCCATGATTGTTCACCTTCTTTACCAAAGGTGACCAAAAACGGGATGTTTTCCTCTACTGCAGGCACTTGCTGTGCGATGCCCTGAATTGTAAAAAACAGGATCCCAAGAATGGTTTGTACTAGATTTTTCATACTACGTAAAGATATTCATGTTTTCTAAACATCCTAACAAAATTTGGATAAGCCATTAGAAATGTAGGATAAAACGCAGGCCATTATACATTAGTCCTGCCTCTTACTTTCTGATACCTATTTTAATTCATTGATTTTTTTTAATAAAGCTTCAGTTTCTTTAAAGTCTTCCCCGTTTTTTTTTGCAATATCTATAGCTTTTTGGGCAATAATTCTGGCTTCTGTTTTATTTCCAAGTTTAAATAATACGGCTGCATACGTATCATTAAAAGCAAAGTTGTCGTCAGCTTCAGTAGCTTTCTTTGCCCATTTTGCAGCATTTTGCAGCATTGTTTTGTCATCGACCTGTTCGTAAAAAGCCCATGCAAAGCTGTTCAATTCGCTCGGGTCTTCGATTGAATATCGGGTAATATAATCTGTAACCAATTGAGCATATTTTGTATAGTCCTTTGAGCGTTCGAATAGTCGGATATCAGCTTTTAAAATAATTTTTTCAGCATCCTTTGTATTCGATCCGCGGAGTTTTGATTTTAACGATTCGTAAGTTTTCATGTCCTTATTCTGGATGGCAGAATATAGGCCGCTTGTGTAAACCTGGTTGATTTTGTTTTCTACTGAATCAATACCAAACTGTTTGGAAAAACTGATTCTATCCATTTCAAAAGTTTGAAAGGCTTTTGAATAGTAACTTTCAACAAATTTAAAAATGATTTCCCAATTGCTGCGAGATCTGAAATCATTTTCTTGTACGAATGAAAAATAGTGTTCTAGTTCTGTGTCATATGATTGACAAGCATTTTCGAGCATTGAAAAATAGGAAGCAGCAAAAGCTGCTTTTACCTTTCCACCATTAAAATTGGCTTCATAGGTAGCTAGTTGTTTGTTTGGTGACAGTGCATTTTCTCCTGTCTCAATGAATTTTTTTACAGGTGAAGAACCGCATGTACGGTGCATCTGAATTCCTTCTGCATTAATAAAAAGCATAGTTGGATATGCTCTGATCGCATATTTTTTTGCGATTTCGATACCTTCCCCATTTTCCATATCAATTTTTGCATTGATAAAATTTTTGTTGTAGAAATCTGCTACGGTATCATTTGTGAAAACATTTTTTGCCATCCATTTGCAAGGTCCACACCAACTTGTATAACAATCGATGTAGATCATTTTGTTTTCCTTTTTAGCTTTTGCAAGCAATTCACTTAAGGTTCCGTGATCAAATTCGATGGTGCGATTCTGAGCTAAAGCAGAACTTAAAGCAATTGTTAATAGGAAACCGAATGCTGTAATATAATTTTTCATAGTTTAAATTTTTTATAAATATACTCGTTTTCGGATCATGTGCAATAGTCCTGAAGTCGCATACATTGTCTCAGATAGCCTGTTTTTCGATTCAATCGGTTTTTTTATTTACATAGTTCAATGTCTACTGAAAAGTTTTTTGGATTACCACCCTTCGCATCTTTGTAAAAATCCATAATTTGTTTCATGTCGGATTGAAAATTCCCGCTCGGATAAATGATCTTGTCGATGCCGCAGGATTTTGTTTCATAGTTTATAAATGCTAAAGCAATAGGAACATTTGCCTTTAGTGCCACATAATAAAATCCTGTTTTCCACTTTTCCACTTTTGATCGTGTTCCCTCGGGTGTAATTATCATGCGAAGTTCTTTTCTTCCTTCAAAAAGTGCAGCAATGGCATCTACCGAGCTTCTTTTTTCAGCTGATTGATCTTTGTTCCGATCTATCGGCAGAGCACCCAGTGAAAGCATCAGTTTTTTGAATGGAAATCGGATCCATTCTTTTTTTATAACAAAACGTTGATTCAACTTCATCACTTTTACTGCACCCATCCCAAAAATAAAATCCAAGTTACTGGTATGAGGAACGACAATTATGACACATCGTTTGATTTCATCAGAAAGATAGTGTGTTACTTTCCATCCGAAAAATTTGAAAATTAATTTAAACATAAAGCAAATTTTTGAATCACGAATGTATGAGAAATAGTTTAAAACTTCCGATACATTGAACATTCTGTATTTATACTTCGAAATTTATATTAGAATGCATTAGAATCATTGCAGTTCAAACAACTTTTATAAACCGAATTTATAACGTACCTTCGTGACAACTAAAACAAAAACATTTTGAAGTTCAGCGATTTTAATTTTGATTCAAACTTACAAGAAGGTCTAGATTCAATGGGGTTTGAAACTCCAACTCCAATTCAGGCGCAAGCAATTCCTATTATTTTAAGCGGCAAGGATCTTATTGGCTGTGCACAAACTGGAACAGGAAAAACGGCAGCATTTGTGCTCCCTATATTAGATAAACTGTCAAAAAATCCAACAGATAAAACAAATACATTAATAATTGTCCCAACCCGCGAGCTGGCATTGCAGATTGATCAAGCACTACAAGGGTTTTCTTATTTTACTTCAGTAAGTTCATTGGCGATATACGGAGGGAGTGATGGTAGTGTTTTTGAACGTGAAAGAAGAGCATTAACTGAAGGGGCAAATGTTATCATTGCAACTCCGGGAAGATTAATGGCACATTTGAATATGGGGTATGTGAAGTTGGATAGTTTAGAACACTTAATATTGGACGAAGCAGACCGGATGTTAGATATGGGATTCGTAGATGATATTCTTAAAATCACCACCTATTTACCAAAAGAGCGCCAGACGTTGATGTTCTCTGCCACCATGGCTCCGAAGATCCGCACGCTTGCAACAAAACTTTTAAAAGAGCCGGAACAGATCAGTATTTCTCTTGCTAAGCCCGCAGAAGGTGTTGTTCAAGGGGCATATCTGGTTTATGATACTCAGAAAAACAATTTGATTAAATCTATTCTTGAAGGGAAAGAATTGAGCAGTGTGATCATTTTTGTTTCTACAAAAATTAAAGTAAAAGAGCTGGAACGAGACTTAATAAAAGCGGGATTAAAAGCAAAAGCTATTCATTCCGATTTGGAGCAACCGGAGCGGGAAGAAGTGCTAAGAAATTTCAGAAGCAAAAAGTTGCAGATATTGGTTGCTACAGATATCCTTTCAAGAGGAATAGATATTGAAGACATTGGGTTGGTTATCAACTATGATGTTCCGGGTGAGCCCGCGGATTATATTCATCGTATCGGCAGAACTGCCCGTGCGGCTTCAACCGGAGTAGCTCTAACATTTATCAATGAATATGATCAGCAAAAATTTCAACAGATCGAAACATTGATCGGGGCCCTTGTAAATAAAATTGCTTTACCTGAAAGTATTGGTACCGGACCTGTTTATGCTCCTGATGTAAAAATTAAGAAGCCTTTTTCGGGAAAGAAAAAACCGGGATTCACAAAGGACAGAAGACCAGCGAGGAATTAAGGTCTCATTTTTTTCTCATCGATTGCTAATAGTAACTAACATTTATTTCTTGAATGGTTAAGATTTTTATTAATTTTGTTTATTATTAATCCTTAAAACAAAATCCTATGAAAAAAATTTACATCTTTTCTATCCTCTTTTTTTTAAGCCTTTCATTCAGTAAAGCACAAACAACACTTTCAACTGCTGTTGACTTTACTGTTACAGATACGGACGGAAACACCCACAATTTATTTAATATTTTAAATTCAGGGAAGTATGTATGTATCGATTTTTTCTTTACTACCTGCCCTCCTTGTCAGGCTACTTGTCCGTTCTTTAAAGAAACATTTACAAACTATGGTTGCAACACACAAGATGTGTTTTTTATTTCCATCGATAACGGAGATACAGATGCACAAGTTGACGCCTATGAAACAACTTATTTAGGTGGTAGTGCTGGATTTCCTGCAGTTAGTGGGAATGAAGGCGGAGGAAATGCTGTTGTTACCGCATACGGCATCACTGCATTCCCAACCTATATTTTAATTGCACCAAGCAAAACTATTTTAGAGCAAGACATGTGGCCTATAAGCAGTGCTGCAAACTTTGATACTTTTTTTGCTGCAAATTCGTTAAGTCAAAAAGCTTGTTTATCCGGTATTACTGAAGAAACATTGGCAAACAGTATTTCTGTATTCCCAAATCCTGCTGTTGACCGATTAGTAATTGAAACGTCTAATAACGAAAAAGTAAATGCTGTTAAGGTATTTGATGTTTTAGGTAAATTATTGGTTGATAACAAAGTTGAAGGAACAGAGCGTTTAGAATTAAATGTAACTGATCTTGAAAAAGGAATTTATTATATGGAGATCACTACCGGAAACGGAAAAGCTGTTAAGAAGTTTAACAAGCAATAGTTCTTTTTTTTGAGATTAGAAAATCCCGATAAAGTTTTTTATCGGGATTTTTTTTTCAAATAACGAGAAAGCAAATGAGTATATTAAATATTCATCATTCAGCAGTAGCAACAAAATTATACGGCCATTAAAATATCATAACCATATCGGATGATCATCAAACTGACGATCACTAAAAACAATATCCGGATAAAGCCGTTCCCCTTTTTCAAAGCAATTCTTGTTCCAACAAGGCTTCCTGCAATATTAAAAAAAGCCATCAGAATTGCAATTTCAAGTATGTAATTCCCTTGCCTGATAAATACAATCAATGCCGTAATGTTAGTCATGCAGTTAACCACTTTTGAATAGGCGGATGCTTCAATGAATTCAAATCCCAGAATAACAACAAAACCTAAAACAAAAAAACTACCTGTCCCAGGACCAAAAAAACCATCATAAAAGCCAACCACAATTCCCAGTAAAGAACCATAGATCAATTTTTTTTTAAACGTTAAGGTTTTTGTTTGAACAGCACCCAGGTCTTTTTTTAACAGCGTATAAATAGCGATAAGGATAAGGATGATGAGGATCAGTGGTTTTAATGTATTCAGATCGATTGTTGTAACAGTTTTGGCTCCCAAAAAAGAAGCAAGTCCTGAACAAGCTGCTATTGTGATTAATAACGGATAATTGAATTTGATCCTTTTAGAATATTGAACAGCAGAAATACTTGTGCCGGCTAAGGCTGCAATTTTGTTTGTTCCAAAAAGTGTTGGTAAAGGAATTTGAGGCAAATTGATGAGAAGGGTAGGAATTGAAATTAATCCGCCACCACCCACAACAGCATCTATAAAGCCCGCAATAAAAGAAAGCAGGATGAGAGAAACGACCGTTAAAGTTCCATATTGTGATACTAATGCTAATGTTTCCATTTATAAAAAAAGCCGCTCACATGAGCAGCCTGTTTGTTATTTCACTTTCGCCAATTTAGGATACATTTTTTCCTTCAGTGCTTTTACACCTTCATCAATAATGTATTCGTCATAGGTCATTCGTTTATCTATTATTCCGTTTGGAGTGATCTCAATGATTCTGTTTGCAACCGTTTGCATAAACTCATGGTCATGAGAAGTAAACAATGCAGTATGTTTCCAGTCTTTCAGCGCATTATTAAAAGCAGTGATAGATTCAAGGTCTAGATGGTTTGTCGGTTCGTCCAGGATCAGACAATTGGCATTGGTTAGCATCATGCGTGAAACCATGCAGCGAACTTTTTCCCCTCCCGAAAGCACATTCGATTTTTTTAATGACTCTTCCCCCGTGAACAACATTTTTCCTAAAAAACCGCGGACATAAGTTTCATCCTTGTCTTTTGAAAACTGACGAAGCCAGTCGATCAGATTTTGATCTTCTGTAAAATATTTTGCGTTTTCATTTGGCAGGTATGATTTTGTAATTGTACTTCCCCAGGTACATGTTCCGCTTGTTGCCTGATCTTCATCGGCAAGTATTTCGAAAAAGGAAGTGATAGCAATGTGTTCTTTTGAAAGGATCGCAATTTTATCCCCTTTGGTCATTGTAAAGGTAATGTCCTTAAAATAAGTAGTTCCTTCGGAAGAGATTTTTGAAAGGTTTTCTACATTCAAAATCTGATCTCCGCAATCGCGTTCAGCCTTGAAAATAATACCAGGGTATTTTCTAGTGGATGGCTTGATCTCATCGATAACCAATTTCTCCAAGAGTTTTTTACGGCTTGTTGCTTGTTTTGATTTGGATGCATTTGCACTGAATCGTTCAACGAAATCCTGCAACTCCTTCCGTTTATCCTCCATCTTTTTATTCTGATCAGAACGCTGGCGCAAGGCTAACTGACTGGATTCATACCAAAACATATAGTTACCGGTATATAGGGAAATCTTATTAAAATCGATATCGGCAATGTGCGTACAAACGGCATCTAAAAAGTGACGGTCGTGCGAAACAACAATCACGATGTTTTCAAAATTTGCAAGA
>JBILYL010000364.1:0-2853 GCA_044377775.1 Bacteroidia bacterium | reverse complement strand
GGAATTACATCCACACCATGGAAATTATTAAGTAATTGTACTATTTGTGCAAGAGCAGTTAAAGAGTTTTAATAATCGCTTTCTTATTAAGCCCTTAAGACAATACGTTTTAAGGGCTTTTTGTTTTTAATAAGTATTTAATTTATTGCACGTTCGATTTTTTTATTAACTTTATGCTCTAGTATGATGAAGCCACGAATCATTTTAGATAGTAAGCACCTCGATATTACCGTTACCCGGCTTTGTTATCAATTAATTGAAATCCACAACGACTTCTCAAATACAGTGATCATAGGGCTGCAGCCAAGAGGAATCTATCTTGCAACCCGGATCCATAAGAAACTTCAAGAGATATTAAAGAAAAAAGACATCAAATGCGGTAGTTTGGATACCACTTTTTATCGTGATGATTTTCGCCAGAAAGAACTGGTTCCCAATAAAACAAACATTGATTTTATTATTGAAGGCAAAAATGTGATCATGGTGGATGATGTATTATTCACCGGCAGAACTATTCGTGCAGGATTAGATGCGATGTTGGCTTTCGGCCGGCCAAACGATGTTGAATTATTGGTGCTGATCGACCGGAGACTCAGCAGGCATTTGCCGATACAGGCTAAATATGTCGGTAAAACCATTGATTCGATCGCATCCGAAAAAGTGAAAGTGGAGTGGAAAGAAACAGATGGAGCAGATAAAGTAACATTATTATCGAACGACTAATGACAACACTAAGTACAAAACATTTACTTGGAATAAAAGATCTCACGGCAGATGATATTCATTTAATTTTGAAAACGGCCGAAAATTTTAAAGAAGTCATTAACCGTCCTATTAAAAAAGTTCCTTCGCTAAGAGATATTACCATTGCCAATTTATTTTTTGAAAACTCTACCCGCACAAAATTATCTTTTGAATTAGCCGAAAAACGATTGAGTGCTGATGTTGTTAATTTTTCATCCGCTTCCTCTTCCGTAAAAAAAGGTGAAACATTAATTGATACTGTAAATAATATTCTTGCCATGAAAGTGGATATGGTCGTGATGCGTCATCCCAATCCCGGTGCAGCTGTTTTTTTATCAAAACACATTGACGCAAAAATTGTTAATGCCGGAGATGGCGCCCATGAACACCCTACACAAGCGCTGTTAGATGCATTTTCTATCAAAGAAAAATTAGGAAGTATTAAAGGTAAAAAAATAGCCATTGTAGGAGATATATTACATTCCCGCGTTGCATTGTCAAACATCTTTTGTCTGCAAAAATTAGGTGCAGAAGTTATGGTGTGCGGACCAACTACATTGATGCCAAAATACATTCACAGTTTGGGTGTAAAAGTGGAACATGATCTGCGAAAAGCATTGGAATGGTGCGATGTTGCCAATATGCTGCGGATACAATTAGAGCGACAAGAAATAAAATTTTTCCCTTCTTTGCGTGAATATACCATGCTGTTTGGGCTCAATAAAGAACTTTTAGATTCTCTTTCTAAAAAAATAGTGGTGATGCATCCCGGACCCATCAATCGTGGAGTGGAGATTACGAGTGATGTTGCAGATAGCAGTCAGAGTATCATTCTGGAACAAGTGGAGAATGGAGTGGCAGTGAGAATGGCTGTCTTGTTCCTGTTAGCAGGCAGAGCATAAGTATTAAGACCTTTTTTGTTACGTTTTTTACATTTGCTTTGTACCACAAAAAATTCATATATTTGTTAAAATAAATCATACAATGAGTTTTCAAATAGATAAGACAGAAAAGTACACCGTAATTAAACTACTTGCAGAGAAGTTAGACAGTAATCTGGCTCCTTCCTTAAAGTCAGAATTAGTTGTTATTAGTACCGATGGAGCAAAGAATATCATTATTGATTTAACAGATACCCGCTATTGCGATTCTTCCGGATTAAGTGCGATTCTTGTTGCCAATCGTCTGTGTAAGAATAATCAGGGCTTCTTTGTTCTTGCCGGTTTGCAAGAACCTGTAAAAAAACTGATCTCGATTTCTCAATTGGATACAATATTGAACATAAAATTAACCCTTGCAGAGGCGAAAGAAATGCTTTCTGTTACGGTATAGATAATTTTAATAATAAACAATAAATAATAAACAATTTAAATCTACCCGGCTATGATAAAAAAACTACTTTTTTCTTTTGTAATTGTTTCTTCTTTTGCGATCACTCAATCGGTTGCTCAGATTTGTGTTCCTAATGTTTCTTGTATTCCTGCAGGTACTACCTATGGAATTTGTCCGGATAGTACAACTGGTATTGCAACAGGAACAGTTGGTGTTCCTTATACTCAAGTAATGAGTATGATGGTTCCACCTGATGGAGCAGATTTTGGTCAGCCATTAGCTACTATTGTATCTATCGATATTGACAGTGTTGTTGGTTTAGCTCCAGGCTTATCTTATGCTTGTGCTCCAGCGGGATGTAGTTTTCCTGGAAATTCAAATGGATGTATATTTATTGCAGGAACACCTTCAGTTGTATGGAATCAGCAGATTACTGTTTATGCAACTGCATATGCAACAGTATTTGGATTCCCTGCAAGTTTGCCTCAAACAAACCAACAATACAGAAGTATTGTTGTTGGTCCATCAAGTATAGAAACATTGGATTTAAATAAATTTGATGTTGATCAAAATTCTCCAAATCCTTTTAGCGAAAGTTCTGAAATTCGTTTTTCAACTGTTAATAATGGAACTGTTGATTTTAAAGTATTCAATATGTTAGGTGCTGTTATTTTTGATAGCAATTACAAAACAACAAAAGGTGTAAATACAATTAAAATTGACGCGAATTCATTTGCACCGGGAGTGTATATATACTCTATCACCAATGGTGACAGA
>JBILYL010000098.1:0-8666 GCA_044377775.1 Bacteroidia bacterium | reverse complement strand
GACTCCGCTCGAAGTGACAAACGGAGTCAGTTCGAGCGGAGTCGAGAACGAGATGAATATAAGTAAGAAAAGTGTTTGTCCTAAGTCAGTTCGAGCGGAGTCGATTGTCACTTCGAGCGGAGTCGAGAAGCCAAGTGTACCTGTCTATACTCAAATTTCCATGTCAAGTTCAAAATATACATACTCTTTTTACGGGTTCTATTTTATTGTATCGAAAACCTTCGCAACTTTTTCCTTTTGTGCTTTAGCGCTATCAATTTGAATTTCCAATTCACGCACTTCCGCAATCGGATTTATTTCTTTTAGTTTTTTAATTTTTTCTGTGTTAGCCGTTATTCTATCGTCATACATATTCGCGATTTCCTTGATCGACTTTTTAGCATAATAGGCCACCCATTTTGTTACATCCTTATCACTTGCAATCGTTGCTAACACCTCAACACCCTTGTCAACCGTTTCATCCTTTTTTACTTTTTTCAAAAAAGCCCCATATTGGGAAATGAATCCGATCATGGAATAACCGCTGAATTTTGACACATTTTTAACAAAAAATTCATTGTTTTCGTCCGAGCCACTTAAAGAATATAGATCAGCAACAGCAAACAACACGTCCTCATTTGTATCATTCTCATATTGTTTTGCCAACACAATTGCCTCATTCGGATTTAATCTGCCGATTGCGGATAGTGATGAACTTAAAACATAATAGGAACGATCAGCTAATCCGTTTTTATACACAGTTTCCAGATCAGCATCTTTATAGTGTGAAACCAAATATTCGATTGCCATTGAGCGGACTAACGATTTAGGATCTTTTTGCGCGAGCAAGACCAATTTATCCTTAATGACTTTTTCGTGTCCCGGCTGAATGTATGTCAATGAATTCAAAGCATCTAAACGTAAGCTCCAGAACTTGTCGTTCAGTGCTGAAAGTATAATTTCAGTTGATAAAGAGTCGTCCGCCTTTTCCGACAATTTAGTGATTGCCTCAAATCGATCTAAATATAAAGGTGCATTCCTGTATTGAAAAGCCCATTCCAGAAGCGATTTCTGTTCGTTCTTTGTGCACAACAGCATTTTTTGTGCATCTACATTTACCAGATCCGGCTTTGAAACGGCTGCAAAATCAAATGTTTCCTCTGCTTTCGAAAGAATGATCTTCTGACGGTTCACTTTACCATCCGCATATAAATCGATATACATCGGAATTTTAAACAGAGGTGTTTTTGAAAAATCCTGTCCTTGTTTTATATGTACTTTTTGAATTTTATTTGTTGCATCGTATTCTGTATTGATAATAAGATCGGGGTGTCCGGGAGACAGGAACCATTGATTGAAAAACCAATTCAAGTCTTCACCACACACTTTTTCAAACGCCATTCTCAACTGATGGATCTCAACAGAAGTATATTTATTTGTTTCGAGATACAATTTCAAAGAAGCATAAAAAGCATCGTCACCAACATATTTACGAAGCATGTGCAGAACTTGTCCGCCTTTATTATAGCTATGCCCGTCAAACATTTCTTCTTTATCATCGAATTGAAAACGTATCAGACTGACTTGTTTTCTATCTGCTTCCGCAAAATAACCTGCACGGGATTCCGCACTGTGCTGATCAGCGGCATCCAAACCATATTTATATTCCTGCCATAAATATTCACCATAAGTTGCAAAAGATTCATTCAAAGGCAGGTTGCTCCATGATTCACAGGTAACCAGATCACCAAACCATTGATGAAACAATTCGTGTGAAATATAATCCTCATAATCCTTATCTAACAATTCTCTGTCGGTACGTTGTAGATATTCACTGTGCAAAGTTGCAGTGGTATTCTCCATAGCCCCCGAAACAAAATCATGGGCAACAATTTGAGAATATTTATTCCAGGCATATTCAACGCCTAAAATATTCGAAAAGAATTCGAGCATCTCGGGTGTGTTTCCAAAAACAGCTTTTGCATAGGGCTCAAAAGCTTTGTCTACATAATAATTCACTTCCTTGCCTCTCCACTTGTTATCCTTCACAACAGCAAAATCACCAACAGCCATCATTGCTAAATACGGAGCATGCGGTAAATCCATTTTCCAGTAATCAGTGCGCGTACTATCACCATTATCGAAGGAAGAAACCAATTCTCCGTTGGAAAGCGTGACGTATTTTTTATCAACGGTCATATAAATTTCCTGGGTCATCCGCTCATTCGGGCGATCAATTGTAGGAAACCAAACAGAGCTTGATTGCGTTTCTCCTTGAGTCCAGATCTCCATCGGTTTATCTTTTTCTTTTCCTTCAGGATTAATAAAATACAATCCCTTATCATCGGTAATGGCTGCGCTGCCACCTTGCTTTTTCAACTCATTGGGCTTAGAAACATACTCGATAAAAACGGTATATTCTTCATTATTTTTGTAGACCTTATCCAACTGAATGGTAATAACATCATTTTCATAACTGTACTGCAAAGGTGTTTTAGTGATCTCATCAACAGCCGGTTCTGCAGCCACACCCTTTTTAGCAGGCTTGGATTCATGAACTATTTTTTTTAATACGGACAATTCTTTCAGTTCCATGCCCCTTGCGTCAAGCTGCAGGGAGGAAGTCGGATAAAAATAGGGTTTCAATGTAATGGTTGCTTTTCCATACAAGTATTGTTTTTTCCAATCGAAACTCACATCCAATTTTGTATGAATGATATCATTGACGCGTGTTTCAGATGCGCGATAAAGAACCGGTTCCTGAATCGTTGACAAGGCCTGGATGGTATCCAGATTCATCACAAACAGATCATCGTCTTTTTCGGTGGCCTTTTTAAATACATTACAAGAAGAAAATACAACAGCTGTTGCAATGATAAAAACATGTTTAATAGAACTCATTCGCTGATTTTTAAGAATTCAAAGGTTGTGAAAATAATGTTGATTTCAAATAATTTCTCGACTGCTGTCGAAATAACAAGCGACTCCGCTCGAAATAAAGAAATTGGATGAGCTCAGAAATGACAAAACTCACATTGTCTGAAGTGACATTATTTTGTTAAGCGGTGTAAAAATCAATATATTTGTGATATGCTAAAAGTAAAAGTAAACAATCAGAAAGAGCACAGTATTGTGCTTGCGGACGTAAACTCCGGAACGATCGATGGCAAAGCATTTGCCTGGGATGTAATCGAGGTGAAAGACGGTAGTTTTCATGTGATCAAAGACAATCGCTCTTACAATGTTGAAGTGATAAAATCAGATGCAGCAGAAAAGAGTTTTTTGGTTAGCGTAAATGGCAATAAATATCAGTTAAATGTCAAAGATAAATTTGATGAGTTGCTGAAGAGTTTAGGCTTTGATGATCTAAGCGCAAAAAAGGTAAATGAGATAAAAGCGCCTATGCCTGGATTGGTTTTAGATATCCGCGTTTCAGAAGGAGATACTGTAAAAAAAGGCGATCCTATTTTAGTGTTGGAAGCGATGAAAATGGAAAACATTATCAAATCACCAACCGATGGAACGATTAAAAAGATCAATGTAAAAAAGGGCCTTGCTGTTGAAAAAAACCAGGTATTGATCAATTTCGGATAATCCCGGATCTCTTCAGGAATTAAACATTGGGACAAATCGTTTTATTTAAAAGACACACATAAATTTTTATTCGAAATGGAAAATTCAAGAAGAGATTTTATTAAAAAATCAGCTGCTTTGGTGATAGGCACACTTACCGCTCCCTCTATTCTAAATCAGACATTTGCCTCGGGAAATTTTTCTGAAGAAAGCTACACACCTATTGATGGCGGCAAATTCACATTGCCTGCTTTACCATATGCTTACGATGCCTTAGAACCACACATCGATAAATTGACGATGGAGATCCACCACAGCAAACATCACAAAGCTTACGTTGATAATATGAACAAAGCTTTGGAAACCGTTGATGGAAACATTTTAGGAAGTCCGCAAACATTTGAGAATATTTTTGATAAAGTTGCGAAATCACCTGTAGCCCTGCGTAACAATGCAGGAGGGCATTACAACCATTCTCTTTTTTGGAGTTTAATGAAACCTAATGGCGGTGGCGAACCCAAGGGTAAACTGGCAGATGCGATCAAAACAACATTCGGATCCTTCGAAGAATTCAAAAAACAATTTACAGATGCCGGCATGAAACGGTTTGGCTCCGGTTGGGCCTGGTTAGTAAAAACAAAAGAAGGGAAATTGGTGATTAGCTCAACAGCCAATCAGGATAACCCATTAATGAATTTAGAATCGGTGGAAGTAAAAGGAATGCCGGTATTGGCTTTAGATGTATGGGAACATGCGTATTATCTTAAAAACCAAAACAAACGCGCTGATTATATTACTTCATGGTGGAATGTGGTGAATTGGGAGACTGCCGAGAACCTTTATATTATCTAGTCTGCAATAGAAATTAAATATCAAAGAAAAATGCCACGCTAAAAGCGTGGCATTTTTTATGATCATAAAAAACTTAGTGTATAGTTGGGAAATTATACCAACGCAATATCAAACTGCACTAAGTCAATAAACTCCTGAACACGACTATCTACTTGTTCAGCCGTTAAACCAACTAAATTCTCTGTTCCGAATTTTTCAACGCAGAAAGAAGCTGTTGCAGAACCAAAAATGATCGCACGTTTCATATTCTCAAAAGAAATATCTTTTGTTTCGGCTAAATAACCAATAAATCCACCGGCAAAACTATCTCCGGCACCTGTTGGATCAAAAACATCTTCTAAAGGCAATGCAGGAGCAAAAAACACTTGTGTTTTATCAAACAATAAAGCACCGTGTTCCCCTTTTTTAATGATCAGATACTTTGGTCCCATCGCCAATATTTTTTGAGCCGCCTTCACCAAGGAGTATTCACCAGAAAGTTGACGCGCTTCACCATCATTGATTGTTAACACATCTACCATGGCAATATTTTCCAACAGATCAGGCATAGCGATATCCATCCAAAAATTCATTGTATCCAATACAATTAGTTTCGGGCGTTTTTTTAACTGTAAAATAACTTGTTGCTGCACTTTTGGAACAAGATTACCAAGCATTAAAAATTCACAATCCTGATATGCATCAGGAACAACAGGATTAAACGATTCTAACACGTTCAATTCGGTGGTGATGGTATCACGGCTATTCATATCATTGTGATATTTACCTGCCCAAAAGAATGTTTTTTGGTCTTTCAGGATTTGTAAGCCATCTGTATTCACCTGGTGCTTTTTAAGCATTTCGATGTGTTCAGCAGGAAAATCGCCTCCGACAACAGATACCAAATTGATGTTTTTTGTGAAGTAAGATGCTGCTAATGAAATGTATGTGGCAGCACCACCTAGAATTTTATCGGTTTTCCCGAAAGGGGTTTCAATGGCATCAAAAGCAACTGTTCCTACTACTAATAAACTCATATTTTAGATTTTTATTAAAATTTCGTGCAAATATATTGCATATTTGCTTTGAAGATACTAATATTGCACTCCTTTTTCAAAAGGATATTAACCAGAGAACAACTAAATTCCTTCTTAGCTCAGCTGGTTAGAGCATCTGACTGTTAATCAGAGGGTCGCTGGTTCAAGTCCAGCAGAGGGAGCAAAAAGAAACCTTACAGCTATTATGTTGTAAGGTTTTTTGTTTTTTATAGGATTTTAACCAAATTATCCCCTTAAAGGCACTTTTACCCCTGTAACTTACCAATAACTTACACATCCGTTTATTAAAAAGATGGAGGAAACGGAAGATGAAATCGATATCAATAAAAAGACAGCTATTAAAAACATAATAATAGAAGAACAGAGTTCTTTTGGCTTTTAAAAACCACAAGAGGTTCTTTAAAATCGTATCAAATTATTTAAGAAAGCCACAGAAAACCATTTAAATGCTGCTTAACTGTTGCTTAACTGCCGACTTAATGACAAAAACACAATAAAAGAATAGACCGTTTTGTTAATTGCATTATGCTTATTATCTGACACTTAAGTCGCTTTTTGTTGACAAGCAACACCCGAAACAAACACTCCACCCCAAAAAACAGGATTTCACAAATATTAAAAGGCAAAAACACCCGCTACTTCATGACTCAGAATGTATAATAAGTGCTTTTTATAAATTCGGTACTGCACAATAAGTCAAAGAGCATTTTAAATGCATTTTTTTCTGTCTCTACTGCTGATCCTTTCAATTCTTATTTCACTTAAAAAAATATTTTCATACGTTCGAATTTATGTTTCGATTAAAAAGCGGACATATCTTATATTTCTAAAGTTAAATATAGCTGATTATTTATCGGATTTATAATTGCCTGCATGCATTATTATTTTGTAATTTTGTGCGCTTAAATATCCAAACGCCATATGGGCAAAGACCATCATCACGTTCACAAACTGTCAGCAGCCGGCTTACTTGTAACTCTAGGAATCATTTTTGGAGACATCGGAACCTCTCCTTTATATGTATTAAAAGCAATTGTCGGGGAACACCCGATCGACAGCATAACTGTGCTGGGTGGCATTTCCTGTATCTTCTGGACACTAACACTGCAAACAACTTTAAAGTATGTTGTATTAACACTTCGAGCCGATAACAAAGGTGAAGGTGGAATCTTTTCACTTTACACATTGGTAAAAAAGACAAAAGTAAAATGGTTAATGTTTCCTGCAGTAATTGGAGGAAGTGCAATTTTAGCAGAAGGGATCATCACACCACCGATATCTGTTTCCTCAGCCATTGAAGGATTACGAATGGTTGATTCATTAAAGCACATTCCCACCGTTCCGATTGTTATTGTCATTATTATTCTTCTTTTTGCTATTCAACAATTCGGAACTAAGTCAATTGGAAAACTATTCGGTCCGATTATGTTTATCTGGTTCCTGATGCTCGGTTTACTTGGAATATCTCAGCTATCGGGCAACTGGTCGGTATTAAATGCATTAAATCCAATGTATGGATATGACCTGCTGGTGAAACACCCGGGAGGATTCTGGGTGCTGGGGGCTGTATTCCTGTGTACCACCGGAGCGGAAGCTTTATACTCCGACCTTGGACACTGTGGAAAAGAAAACATTCGTATCAGCTGGATCTTTGTAAAAACAACACTTGTATTAAACTATTTCGGACAAGGCGCATGGCTGATTGCACATCAAGGTGAACATCTCAATGGTGCCAGTCCGTTTTACACGATCATGCCCGAATGGTTCCTTCCTTTTGGAATTGCATTGGCAACCATCGCAACAATTGTTGCCAGTCAGGCATTGATCAGCGGCTCTTTTACCCTTATTAATGAGGCGATCCGTCTGAATTTTTGGCCTAAAGCAAGAATTAAATATCCAAGTGACCTGAAAGGTCAGTTATATATTCCTTCCGTAAACTGGCTGCTGTGCGCTGGATGTATCATTGTGGTTCTTTACTTTGAAGAGTCAACAAAAATGGAAGCGGCATACGGGCTTACAATTATTTTAGGGATGTTAATGTCCTCGCGTTTACTTGCTTATTATATGCGTATTAAGCGCTTCTGGCGACCGATCATCTCTGCATTCATTGTTATATACCTTTTTGTTGAGCTTTCGTTTCTGGTTGCTCAAATGGATAAGTTTTTAAAGGGTGGCTGGATCAGTTTAATGATCGCGATGTTGCTTACTTCCATTATGCTAATCTGGTTTTACGCAAGAAAGATCAGAAACAGATATGTGGAATTTGTAAAACTAACGGATCACTTGCCAATACTTGAAGATTTGAGCCGCGATCTGAGTGTTCCAAAATATGCAACGCATTTAGTTTATTTAACGAGCGCTGATAAACGCGAAGAAATAGAATCGAAAATTATTTATTCGATCATGCAAAAGCAACCCAAACGTGCCGATATATACTGGTTCGTACATGTGGATGTTGTAGATGAACCGTATCGTATGGAATACAAAGTATGTGAATTCATTCACGATGATGTAATTCGCATCGACTTTAAATTAGGATTCCGTGTGGCTCCGCGTGTAAATCTCATGTTCAGAAAAGTGGTGGAAGACATGGTAAAGAACAAAGAAGTAGATATTACAAGTCGTTATAAATCTTTGAATAAAAATAACATCATTGGTGATTTCAGATTCATTGTGATAGAGAAATTTTTATCCTATGAAAATGAATTACCTTTTTATGAAAAATTTATTCTGGACGTATATGGATTCCTTAAACACTTCAGTTTATCAGAAGAGAAAGCGTTCGGATTGGATACCAGTTCCGTTACAGTTGAAGCTGTTCCGCTTATCATTGCTCCACCCAAAGCATTGAATCTGAAACGAATCGAAGACGAACCACCTCTTAATTTTAAACAATAGGTTTCATATAAAAAAAGCGTCAGGCAAATTGTCTGACGCTTTTTTTATTTATACTCGCTTTATTACTAAGGACATTTTTTTGCTTCAGCACTTTCTAAGAATTTCTTTGCATTCGCATTTGCAGGTTCTAGCTCAGCAACCTTTTTGAAATAGGCTTTTGCTTCGCATACATTTTTGTTGTTCATAAAGTAAACTCCCATGTATGTATTAGCACCTATCAAATCACTTTTGCTCTTTTCTGTGTCTTCTGGCTTCACTTTCGCTAAGTATGTTTCGTAAAATGGTTTAGCCAACCACTTCTCATTCTTAGGATCTAATTGCGAATTC
>JBILYL010000102.1:0-8496 GCA_044377775.1 Bacteroidia bacterium | reverse complement strand
TACAAATGTCCGCAACATCCCCTGTGATAGAAACCTTTTGATCCACATCAAAAATGAAGGTTGCAAAATTTCTGTCCGAAGTTTTTAACCGGTAAAATCCGATTTCTGTGATTGACGGATTCATTGTGAATTCTCCATTCTCATCCAGAATAGCCGTATCGATTTTTTTCAATCCTTCGGTCGCCATCTGTTCAAGAAACAATGTGTCGCTATGTGCATTTCCTAACTTCCCTTTTAATTCGAAACCTGTTGCGGAATCCGAGTTCGTGTTTGAGCAAGCGGAAAGCAGTACGATCGGTAATGCCAGATTTAATAAGTATAATTTCATAGTGTTGATCTGTTTATTTTTCAAGCATTTCTTTTACTAATTCAGTCGCTACCTTTGGATCGGCTTTTCCCTTTGAAAGTTTCATTACTTCACCCATGAACAATCCGAGTAAGTTTGTTTTGCCGTTTTTGTATTCGATTACTTTTTCAGGATATTTTGCTATAGCTTCTTTTACAAATTCTGTAAGCGCGCCACTATCACTTTCCTGTATCCAATTATTTTCTGCTGCGATTTCTGCCGGGGATTTCGAAAGATCTTCCAACATCATCGGGAATATTTTTTGTGTTGCAATCGTGTGACTCACTTTTCCGCTGTCAATAAAATTTACTAGATCGGCAATACGTTCAGGTGAAATTTTAAAATCGGAGATGTGCAAGGCACTGTCATTCAAAAATGATTTTATCTGAACGGTCAGCCAATTGGATGCCGATTTTGCATTTTTTGTTTTGGCAATGATCTTTTCAAAATACAGTGCAATTTCTTTTGAATCCGTTAATACACCGGCATCGTATTCAGATAAGCCCAATGAAGTGTATTTTTTAAATAATTCATTCGGTAAAGGAGGTAATGATTGTTTTACCTTTTCAATGTATTCTTTGGTAACAATTACCGGTTGAAGGTCGGGCTCAGGAAAGTAGCGGTAATCATTCGCCATCTCTTTGCTTCTCATCAGGTAGGTTGTTCCTGCAACAGCATCAAATCCCATTGTATCCTGTGAGATTTCGCCACCATTTTCAATGATGTCGATCTGACGTTTTATTTCGTATTCGATCGCACGTTGAACATTGCGAATGGAATTCATGTTTTTCGTTTCCGTTCTTTTTCCGAATTCTTTCGCGCCTTTCAGCCGGACAGAAACATTCGCGTCACAACGCATACTGCCTTCTTCCATGTTTCCGTCACAAATTTCCAGGTAACGGACAAGTTTTCGTGCTTCGGTCACATATTGATAAGCTTCTTCACCACTGCGGATATCCGGTTCGCTCACGATTTCCAAAAGTGCAACACCAGCACGATTTAAATCAATCAATGTATCGAAAGGGTCAATGTCATGAATACTTTTTCCTGCATCCTCTTCCATGTGGATACGGGTAATGTTTATTTTTTTTTCGGATCCGTCATTTAGTTTGATCGTAAGAAAACCACCGGTACAGATGGGCGTTTTGTCCTGTGTGATCTGATATCCTTTTGGAAGATCGGCATAGAAATAGTTTTTTCGTGCATACTCATTAACTTCCCGTATATCGCTCTTGCATGCAAGTCCGAGGCGGACAGCATATTCAATAACTTTTTTGTTCGATTTTGGTAAAGTGCCCGGATGGCCTAAAGAAATCGGACTGATATTGGTATTTGGTAAAACACCATATTCAGTGGAATCGCTGGAATACGCTTTGCTTTTGGTGGATAATTGCGTATGAATTTCCAAGCCAATAACTGCTTCGTACTTATCGTAAATGTTCATTTTTATAGCGGCTGATTTAAAGGCTGAAAGATACAAAAAAAATGAATTGTATCAGGGCTAAAATTGAGGCTGGATTTGCTGATTATTTTGCAAATTTGAATGTAATAGTTGTTAAGAGTGCAATCCTGAAAAAACAAAAAAGGCTTCTGAAAAATAAATTTCAAAAGCCTTTTAAAATTATAAAGTATTTTATTTTTTAATTATTTTTTGTGAAGAGTTAATTCCATTACCGGACAAGTTCAAAATATACATTCCGCTGTTGAGTTGGTCCAGGTGCATCGTTCTGCTTGATTTTCCAGCTCCGATTGTTTCTTTTTTACTGAAAACTTTCTTTCCGGTTACGTCAAACAATTCAAACAAGATATCTTCCGATTGCAACAAATTGATATTGACAGAACAATAGTTGTATGCAGGATTCGGGAATACCGAAATGGCATTATCCGCGAAGTTGTTTTCGTTTACACCTAATGCAAGTGAAGCATCCAAAACATACAATCCGTTTTGCATATCACCAACCAGGATCATCCCGCTCGGCAGATCGATATAAGCACCCCATGCACCGTGATAGGTGTTCGACACCGGGAAGTTGTCGTTTAATCCATGCAATGTATCCGTGTCGAAATAGCCGGTTCTGTATGGTGCTGCAGGATTTGAAATGTCGTAGATCTGCAATCCATCCTGATAGTAGGCTATAACCACACGGTTGGTTCCCCACATATACGGGTTGTGTGCGGTAGCACCTTCGTTTGACTTGAAAGTGCTTGCAATAGAAATATTTGAAATGTCTGAAATGTCGAGTACACGTACCGGTTTATTCTCAGGTACTTCATCACAAAACACCAATGTTTTTCCATCCGGAGTAAGCGCGCTGCTGTGGTTGTAGCCTTGGTCGGGATAGGAAGTGAGTGAATTTATTTCAGTGAAAGTATTTGCTCCGGTGTTGTATTTGTAAATGTAAAATCCTTGGAATCCACAGGAAGCATAAACGGTATCGTTGCGAACCAGCATGTCGTGTGCGTAATTTACGAGCGGGTATTCAGAGCTCAGAGAGTGTAAAAATGCAGGCAATTGAGGGTTCGATAAACTGTAAACTCCCATTGAATGGTAGCCTGCTCCTGCGGCCAATGTTACACTTCCGCAGTATAATTTGTCACCATCAATATAAAGAGTGTGTGCACGTTCAAAAAGAGAATTATCGTCATATACAACATGAACCGAATCCGGTAAATAGCTCATATCAATAATCTGCAAGCTATTCGGAGAAGTATCATCGCTGATCGCGTATAAAAAATTACCATACGTTTTATATTCTCTCCAGATCACCTGATTTCTTCTGCCGGCAACAAAATCAACTTCTACCGGATTTGTAGGAACGGATACATCGATAATGTGAGTGCCTAATCCTGATCCTAAAATCGCATATTCTTTATTAGCATGCGCTGTATCTACCCAACCCCAAACGCTGTTGTATTTGATGCCATAGGATGGTTCGGGTAATTGAAGTGGGTTATACCAATGACCCAACAGAGAAATGTTTTGAGAACTATATTGCGCGGTAAGTCCGGAGGTCATAACCACTGCTATCAGTAGAATTAATAATCTGTTTTTTTTCATGTGTCAGAATTTATGATAAAGGTATCGTGGATCTTTTTAAAGTTCTTTCATTAATTCTTTCATAATGACCGTCATTTTTTTCTCAGCTTGTGCGGCAACATGTTGTACTTCTTCATGGGTTACTTCCACAATTTTTCCGGGAACACCTAAGTCGGTAATGATGGACATTGCGAAGCATGGCATGTCCATGTGACGCGCTACTATTACTTCAGGTACAGTACTCATGCCAACAGCATCGGCTCCCAAAACTCTTACCATATTATATTCTGCAGGTGTTTCAAATGTTGGACCGGAAAGTCCTAAATAAACGCCTTCCTGAACCTTAATGTTATTTGCTGCTGCAACTTTTTTCGCTTTCGCAATGATCGTTTTGCTATATGCTTCGCTCATGTCGGGGAAGCGAGGACCCATTTCTTTAATATTTTTTCCGATCAGCGGATTAGAAGGGAAGAAATTAATATGATCGTTGATGATCATCAGGTCACCAATTTCAAATTCAGGATTTACACCACCGGAAGCATTTGAAACAAATAGGTTTTTTACTCCGATCAACTTCATGACACGCACAGGAAAAGTGACCTGCTGCAAGGTATATCCTTCATAATAATGAAAGCGGCCTTGCATCGCTACTACATTTTTTCCTCCTAATTCTCCGAAGATTAGTTTTCCTGAATGGCCTTCTACGGTTGAAACAGGGAAGTTTGGGATCTCTTCATACGGAATTGTATGTTTGATGTTGATCTCCTGAACGAGTCCACCTAGTCCTGTTCCCAAAATAATTCCCACTTCGGGTGTCACTGAAATTTTACTTTGTATGTATGCTGCTGTGCTTTTGATTTGTTCTAACATAATTAACTATTTGTTTGTTGAATTCGTTTTTGTCTTTGTTGTGAAAATTAATTTCTATCGGGATGTAAAAAAGTGGAAGTTTTTTTATTGCTTCGGCATACTCCACGCTTTTTAGGCGCATCGCATCTTTTTCTGTCGTCAATATTATTTTATTTGCTGCTGCAATGTTATTAAATATTTTCCGAATATTTTCAATGTCAGTATTTGTAAAGTGGTGATGGTCATTATATTTGATCGGAGTGATGTTTTTTACTTTATCTTTTAAATAATATTCCAATGGTTTTGTGTTGGCAATGCCTGTTAGTAAAGCAATCGAGAAGCCACGTTCAAAGTAGTAATCTTTCGCCAACGGGTTTGTCCCTTCGCCATTCAACGGAATGAAGTCACCATATTTAATATAGGAGAAATATACGCGCTGGTTGGCATTCGGATTTATTTCTGTCAGCAATCGTTTGCGTTCAATGGGTAATAATATTTCGGGGCATTTGGTTACAATAATTATATCAGCCCGTTTAATACCGGATTTAAATTCGCGCAAACTTCCGGTGGGTAAAATATGATCGTTTGTGAAGAGTCTGCTAAAATCGGTGAGAACAATGTTTAGTCCCGGTTTAACAGCTCTGTGCTGAAAAGCATCATCCAGCAGGATCGTTTGAAGGGAAGGGAATTCATTCAGCAGATATTTAATACCGCGAACTCTTTTGCCATCTACAGCAACACGTAATCCACTGAATTTTTTTTTGAATTGAAGTGGTTCGTCACCAATATCGCTTGCCGAAGATTGTGTGTCTGCCAGAATAAATCCCTTCGTTTTTCTGCCATATCCTCTGCTCAGAGTAGCAATGTAGAATTCCTGTTTTAATAATCTGATGAGGTATTCGATGTGTGGCGTTTTCCCAGTTCCTCCAACACTTAAATTTCCAACCGAGATGGTAGGGATATCAAATTTTTTTGAAGAAAATATATTCCAGTCATATAGTTTGTTTCGTACAAAAACGATACAGCCATATAAAATGGAGAACGGGAATAATATGATTCGCAAAAACTTCACAGCCCTAAAATACGAAATGAATGTGACAATTTGGAAATTTGCTAATTTGAAAATGTAAAAGAAAATATCTGATGAATGCATCAACTATATCATTCAGATTCGTAAATTCGTAAAAATTCGTAATTCGCAGCGTCATGAAATTAAGAGAAATAACCAACTATTTAGAATCCATTGCTCCATTGGCCTATCAGGAAAGTTATGACAATTCGGGATTGATTTGTGGTAATCATGATATGGAAATTACGGGTGCCGTAATTTGTCTGGACAGTACCGAAGCAGTAATTGAAGAAGCAATCGCAAATAAATGCAATTTGGTGATTGCCCATCACCCGATCGTGTTTTCCGGGATAAAAAAATTCAATGGGAAAAATTATGTGGAGCGTGTTATTATAAAAGCCATCCAAAATAATATTGCCATTTATGCAGCGCATACCAATTTAGATAATGTATCAAAGGGCGTCAATTCAAAAATTGCTAAAAAGATCGGTTTGACGAATTGCAGTATACTTGCACCAATGCACAACACTTTGAAAAAATTAACGACATTTTGTCCTGATGATCAAGCTGCCGCATTGCGCACTGCATTGTTCGCGGTTGGGGGAGGCGCAATAGGGAATTATGATGAGTGCAGCTTTAATACATCGGGGATCGGAACCTTCAGAGCAGGTGAAAATACAAATCCGTTTGTTGGTGAAAAAGGTAAGCAGCACGAGGAAAAGGAAACAAAAATTGAGCTGATCTATCCCGTATATCTAGAGTCGCGTTTGTTGAAAGCATTGTTTACAGCACACCCTTATGAAGAGGTCGCATATGATATCCTTGTACTTGACAATGTAAATAATTCGATTGGATCCGGAATGGTTGGAGATTTGGTGGAAGAGATGGAGGAAACCGCATTTTTGAAACACCTAAAGCAAACGATGGAAACAGATATGGTTCGTTACACTGCTTTAAAAGGCAAAAAAGTAAAGACTGTTGCAGTTTGTGGCGGCTCCGGAAGTTTTTTGCTGAAAAATGCGATTGCAGCAGGAGCAGATGTTTTTGTGACCGGAGATTTTAAATACCATCAGTTCTTTGATGCTGAAAATCAGATTGTTATTGCTGATATCGGGCATTATGAGAGTGAACAATTCACGATGGAATTATTTTATGATATATTAAGTGAAAAATTTAGTACATTTGCACTCCATTTGTCAAAAATCAATACAAATCCAATAAACTATTTATAAAAAATGGCAAAAACTAAAACTGACGAAATTTCTGTAGAGGAAAAGTTAAAAGCCTTGTTTGAATTACAACAAGTAGATTCAAAGATTGATAAAATCAGAACTGTTAGAGGTGAATTGCCTTTGGAAGTTAGAGATTTGGAAGATTTAGTTGCGGGTTTAGAAACCCGTATCACTAACTATACTGAAGAGTTAAAAAATCTTGAAGATTCTATCACAGAAAAGAAAAATGTCATCAAAGATGCACAGGCTTTAATAAAAAAATACGAAACGCAACAAGGTAAAGTTCGTAACAATCGTGAATACGATGCGATCACTAAAGAGATAGAATTTCAGAATTTAGAAATTCAACTTGCCGAAAAACGTATCAAAGAATACAAAGCCAATATTCTTGCTAAGAAAGAAGTGATTGATGCTTCTGAGGAGGATTTTAAAGACAGACAAAAAGATCTTAAAATCAAAAAGAAAGAATTGGAAGACATTGTTGCTGAAACTGAAAAGGAAGAAGCAGCTTTGATCAAAAAATCAAAAGCATCTGAAGCAATTATCGAAGAGCGTTTATTGAATGCATACAAACGTTTGCGTTCAAATGTGGTAAATGGCTTAGGTGTTGTTACTGTTGAGCGTGATGCTTGCGGTGGATGTTTCAATAAGATCCCGCCTCAGCGTCATTTGGATATCAAAATGCACAAGAAAGTAATCGTATGTGAGCATTGTGGTAGAATATTGGTTGATGCTGATATTCTTACCGGAAAAGCTGAAAGAGTATAATTACATAACCGAATCATAAAAAAGCCCTTCGTAAAAATTACGAAGGGCTTTTTTGTGTCAGTTGATTGCTAATAAAATCAGAATCGTAATCCGAGGGATAACATAAAACTTGAATTCTTGTATTTGTTTTCTACCGCAGTTGCTTTCGGAGAATCATACAGATAATTATACTCGGTATATTTTGTAAAGACGTATGCAAAGTCAATAAAGTAGTTGTCATCACGATACCCTATTCCACCCGTATAACTTGTACGTTTAGCATTTTTGTTTTCATTGTTGTTAAACGGACTGCCATATAAAGCGTATCCCAAGCGAATTGCAAAAGGGTCTAAGCGTACTTCAGCCCCAACACGGAGGTTTCCAGTAGACGTATATTTTGATCGGATGGTGCTGTTTACTTCACTGAATACATTCGGACTTGAATGCAATTGTGCATAGGTATAATCAACATATTCATACTCGACATTTAATAAGGCCAATTTTTTTATGACAAAGCCAATGCTGCCAATAGCACGGAAAGGCGTTGTAATGGTGTAATCAAATGATCCTTGCGGAGAGATCGTGTCATACTTAATGCCGTTTTCAAGATCTGATTTCATTGAATTGTTGTAATCGTCTCTCAGACTCAAAGAGGTTGGCGTATGGAAAGCCGCGCCAATTCTAACCCAGTCGTTCGGGCGGAAGATAGCGCCCAGTTTTAAATTTACACCATTTCCTTTTGTAGTTAAATTCTGGGAAAAAGAAAACGATTTGAAGTCAGGGATCGTATCGGTTTCATCTATTTCTTCATAGGTAGATTCTTCATAATATTTAGCTTTTACAAATCCGATTGTTCCCCCTAAATACAATTTGCTTTTAAAATTTCCACCAAAACTGATCACTGTTTCACCCATCGCTCCTCTTGTT
Source organism: Bacteroidia bacterium (assembly GCA_044377775.1). Taxonomy (GTDB): domain Bacteria; phylum Bacteroidota; class Bacteroidia; order 2-12-FULL-35-15; family 2-12-FULL-35-15; genus 2-12-FULL-35-15. The sequence goes on along the minus strand of JBILYL010000102.1, from coordinate 289 downwards.
TCCACCACTTTTCTTTGTTTGATCCCATAGTTTGGGATCACATGGTTGTAAAGCAACGTACCCGATGTATCCGGATTGATCAGAAAGGTTTGCCAAGCCAGATCGGTAGAAAATTGGTCGAAGCTTGAAGGGGAATTTCCATTGGCGTTTGCAACAAAAACATCGAGCAATGAACTCGTTTTATTGTCAGCCTGGATATCCATTCTGTTGTGGAAATTATTTGTTCGATTGTAACCGAATCCGAAATTTATATTTTCCCATCCTGTCCAATTTGACTCTTTTATGAAGT
>JBILYL010000096.1:0-8698 GCA_044377775.1 Bacteroidia bacterium | reverse complement strand
ATCAAGCGTTGTCGGACTAGATGTTCAACCCGCAAACGACCTGTTGAATGTAGGTTTTGAGGATACTACTTCCATTAATACCCGAACAGTAAAAGGTGATTCATTAATTACAGACGAAACACTTATTTCGAATGGTAATGGATTGATCGGTAAATACATCGATCCTGTTTTCGGAACGTCAACGGCATCCATTTACACCCAACTCCGTTTACCGACAAATATCGTTGCAGCATCTTTCGGAATAGCTCCCGTTTGTGATTCAATTATTATTTCACTAATTTATGAAGGCACAGCATACGGTAAAAAAGATAAGAAACAGCAGAAATTAAATGTTTACCAGTTAAGTGAAAGTATGAGCACTGCAAGCACATACTATTCGAATTCAACTTTATCAAAATTTTCAACCGACTTGACTGCTGCAGACGGTTATGTTTTTCAACCTCGAACAGGAAGCAGTACGTCAGACAGTGTGACCGTTTTAGGTGTAAAACTGAAACCACAACTGAGAGTTCCGCTTGATAATGCATTCGGACAATTACTTTTAAATAATCAGGGAACAGGTAATATTGCTACAAATACTGATTTTCAGAACTTTTTTAAAGGGGTTTATATTACAACAGAAAACACAAGCACTTTACCTGGAGAAGGCAACATCCTTCACTTTAAATTTGGCGAATCAAAAGTCACACTTTACTATCACAACAGCACAACTGATTCATTAAAATATGATTTCAACTTAGGAAGTGTAGCACGTTTTAATCATTTTGAACACGATTATACAGGAGCAAGTACAGATCTTACAACTCAATTCAGCACACCGACACAGACTCAAAACAATACAGTTTATGTGCAGTCGATGGCGGGAGCAAAAACCAAAATTGAATTTCCACACTTAATGAATTGGGTAAAAAACGGAATGATCGGAGTGAACAAAGCAGAGTTAGTCATCAGTGTGGATACCACCGTATCAACTTATATGATCGACACATTTGCCGCTCCAGCTGCCTTAATACTTTTCGGAATCAATGATGACGGAACAACGTATGCGATCCCGGATGCATTTGAAGGAGCTACTTATTTTGGCGGGACATTAAATTCAGGAACGGTTCAATACCGCTTCAACATTGCCCGTTACATTCAGCAAGTATTGGATGGCGACAGAAACAATAACGGCTTATACATTTTGGCATCAAACGGAGCAGTATACGGCAATAGAGCTGTAATCAGCGGAGGGCCGTCAACAAGTGCCAGACCTATGAAATTAAATATAACCTATACAAAACTACATTAACAGATGTGTGGAATAGTTGCATATATCGGAAATAAACAAGCATATCCTTTTTTGATAAAAGGACTACAACGACTTGAGTACAGAGGCTACGACAGTGCCGGTGTCGCTATGATAGATAATGGCGAACTGAACGTTTACAAGTGCAAAGGAAAGGTTGTTGATTTGCATAATTTTATCGGAGATAACAATAAAGGTGGAACGATCGGGATTGGTCATACCCGCTGGGCAACACATGGTGTTCCCAACGATGTAAATGCTCATCCGCATTATTCCGCATCCAAAAACATGGTGATGATCCACAACGGGATCATCGAAAACTATGGCCCCCTGAAAGAAGAATTAAAAAAACGCGGGCATGTTTTCCTTTCTGATACAGATACGGAAGTCTTGATCCATCTGATTGAAGACATCAAAGAGAAAGAAGATGTACGTTTGGGTGAAGCGGTTCGAATTGCTTTAAATCAAGTCGTTGGAGCTTACGCAATTGTAATCCTTTCGAAAGAAAATCCGGATGAATTATTTGCTGCTAAAAAAGGCAGTCCGATGGTGATCGGAATCGGAGAAGATGAATTTTACATTGCATCAGATGCGACACCAATTGTTGAGTACACAAAAAATGTTGTTTACTTAGAGGATGAGGAAATCGCTTTTATTGAACGCGGCAAAGAATTAAAAATAAAAACGATCAAGAATAAAGTGAAAACGCCATATGTTCAAGAACTGGAGTTGAAACTAGAGGCATTGGAAAAGGGCGGTTACGATCATTTTATGTTAAAGGAGATCTACGAACAACCCCGTTCGATCAAAGACAGTATGCGTGGAAGATTGAGCTCCGAAAAAGGAGTTGTGAATCTGGGAGGAATTACTGAATACGAACAAAAATTTTTGAATGCAAAACGGATCATCATTATTGCCTGTGGAACTTCATGGCATGCAGGATTGGTTGCTGAATATTTATTTGAAGACTTGGCACGAATTCCTGTTGAAGTAGAATATGCATCTGAATTCCGTTACCGCAATCCGATTGTTTATGAAGACGATGTGGTAATCGCTATTTCCCAATCGGGTGAAACTGCGGATACATTGGCAGCAATTGAATTGGCGAAGTCGAAAGGTGCAACCATCATTGGTGTTTGTAATGTAGTAGGATCATCCATTGCGCGTGCTACACATGCAGGATCTTACACACATGCAGGACCGGAAATAGGTGTTGCATCCACAAAAGCATTTACAGCTCAAGTAACTGTGCTTACATTAATGGCATTAAGAATTGCATACCGCAAGGGAAACATTTCGAATTCCCGTTTTCATGCCTTGATCAGTGAGTTAGAAGCTGTACCAGCAAAAATCGAACGTGTATTACAAACTAATGATAAAATAAAATACATTGCCGAAATTTATAAAAACGTGAGTAACGCATTATACCTTGGTCGTGGATACAGCTTCCCTGTTGCATTGGAAGGCGCTTTAAAACTAAAAGAGATTTCTTATATCCATGCGGAAGGTTATCCTGCTGCGGAAATGAAACACGGTCCGATCGCATTGATCGATGAAGAGATGCCTGTATTTGTTATTGCTACAAAAGGAACTTCATACGAAAAAGTAGTAAGTAATATTCAGGAAGTAAAAGCCCGTAAAGGAAAAATCATTGCAATCGTAACAGAGGGAGATACGCAGGTAAAAGAGATGGCAGACTATACAATTGAAATTCCGGAAACAGATGAAATATTGGTTCCTTTAGTTTCTGTTGTTCCATTGCAGTTGTTGTCGTACCACATTGCTGTTATGCGCGGTTGCAATGTTGATCAGCCCCGTAACCTGGCGAAGTCGGTAACTGTTGAATAAAAAATATAAATTAAAAAAAATGCTTCACCATACGTGAAGCATTTTTTTTATTCTGTCATTATCCAATGTTGGAAAATTTACCCTTATTTATTTTATTAATTCTTCTGGCCGAAATACTTGGCACTATCGGAGGATTTGGTTCCTCATTATTTTTTGTTCCGATTGCAGGTTACTTTTTAGATTTTCATTCGGTATTGGGCATTACAGCCTTGTTTCACGTCTCCAGCAACCTTTCAAAAATTGCACTCTTCAGAAAAGGATTTGACAAAAAGCTCATTATTTCAATAGGTATTCCTGCTGTACTATTTGTAACGATCGGTGCATTTCTAAGTAAATATGTGGATACAAAAATTCTGGAATTGTCACTGGCTATATTCCTCATCGCGGTAAGTCTAGTCTTCCTGATTTTTAAAAATCTCAGAGTAAAACCTAAATTATCAAATTCGATCGCTGGCGGAACGCTATCGGGATTAGTTGCCGGATTATTAGGAACCGGTGGAGCAATCAGAGGATTGACGCTCGCAGCTTATAATCTTAAAATGGAAGTATTTATCGCAACCTCGGCTATTATTGATCTGGCAATTGATTCCAGCAGAAGTGTCGTTTATTTTTTTAACGGATACATGCGCAAGGACTTGCTCTATCTGATTCCCATTTTACTACTTGTAAGTATTGCAGGAACTTATATAGGTAAGAAAATTTTAATAAATGTTTCTGATATTCAATTTAAATATATTGTGCTTGTATTAATTTTATTGACCGGCATTGTAACACTTTTTAAAGTTATTCAATGAAAAAAACAGGAAGTATCAACCTGCACATAGCTGGTTTTCTAAAAGAAACACAGTAGCAACTGGAATTGTTGCGTATGACCATTCACATCGCGGCAACGACTGCAGAAGAAGTTATCAGCTATAATATGCCGGCATTTAAACAAAACGGAATATTAGTTTGGTTTGCGGGATACAAAAACCACATTGGATTTTATCCATCCTCCACACCCATCAAACTATTTAAGGAACAATTAACAAAATATAAAACATCAAAAGGAGCTATTCAGTTTCCAATTGATAAACCATTGCCCCTAGCACTTATAACTAAAATTGTAAAATTCAGAATCAAACAAAATTCAGAAAAAGCTGCTGCGAAACAAAAAAAGGGGGGAAATAAATACTTCTGGTATTCAATAAAAAAGCTCTTGATCAGTGGATCAAGAGCTTTTAATATTTTAAACACTAATGTGAATTCTCTGCTTTCACTGCAACAGGAGGCTCCATAACTGCTCCGCATTTTTTGCAGGTACGCAAGTCAATACTTCCATAAAAGTGCGCAAAGGTTTCCTGAAACTGAGTCATAATATTGGTCAGTTTAAACTTTTTCACATATAAAGGTTCATTGCATTTTTCACAAAACCACATCAAACCATCTTCTTCCCCTTCTCTGCGTTTTCGCTCAACAACTAAACCGATCGTATTCGGACCGCGCATTGGATTGTGTGGCACCCGCGGTGGAAGTAAAAAAATCTCTCCTTCGTTAATGGGAACAGTTATTGCTTTTCCATCTTCCTGAACTTGCACCGCTACATTTCCTTCTAACTGGTAAAAGAATTCTTCACTTTCATTGTAGTGATAATCTTTTCGGGCATTTGGTCCGCCAACGACCATAATAATAAACTCGGTATCTTCATAAACAACTTTGTTATTTACCGGTGGCTTAAGGAGATGACGATTGTCGTCAATCCATTTTTTGAAACTAAAGGGACGTGTGATCATGCTATATTGATTTAAAATTTGACTGTTAACTGAATCGCATAAACTCTTGGTGGCTGAATATCCATAGGTCTTCCCATCACTTCACGATTGAACATATTATTTATGATAAAAGAAAGTTTAGCCGTTTTGTGCAATTGATAAGAGATTCTATAATCAAAAATATAATCCCCTTGATCGTGTGCCGCACGGTATTCTTTCATACCCGGGAATGCAACTACAAAAAACGCATCTACATTTTCCATAAAACTATTTGCACGCATACTAATACCGGTACTGAATTTTTTATAACCCAATTGAATGTCTGCTTTTCCGGTGTGCTTATAACGGTATTTCAACAAATTATTTTTTGAGGTATTAAAAACAGTATCTCTCTCAGCATCAAAATCAGTTTGTATCGGATCAATGTACGTATATCCCAACAACATGGAAACATCGATAGGGCCGATCTTTCCGGCTCCAATGATTGAAACATCTATTCCTCTGATTCTGGTATTTCCAATATTCTGAGATTGAAATCCGAAGCCAACAGTATTGAACGGATCATTTTGATTTTCGTATTTACCAAAAGAAAATTCCATCATGTTATTATATTCCGTCCAGAAAGCAGCCACATCAATATATCCTTTCCAGTCACCAATTTTCACCCCTTGTTTAATTCCGATCTCACTGCTCCATCCGCTTTCAGGTCTTAAACTATCGTTCGGATAAATATCCAATCCACTTGCACTGGTTTTGATATATTTTTCTGCTACGGAAGGAAAACGGAAGCCTTGTCCGAAAGATGCTCTGACATATGTTGCTTTAAACAAACGATAGTTAAGTCCGGCACGAAAAACAGGCTTCACTTTTGATTGTTTGGCGATTGGTTTTGATTTATCCATCAACAAATAAACATCCTCTTTCGTTTCAACCGAATCGGTTTTAAAATATTCGCCTCTACCGCCTAAGGAAATTGTTAACTTTTTCCATTTCTTATCAATCTGGGTGAACAAGGAAGCGTTTGTACTAAAATGAGTTCCATAGAGCGGACCCGATCGCACTTCATTGTAATTATAAACAGCACCTATAGTCCATGTAAGTCCTTTTTCAAAACGTTTTTGAAATTGATATTCGGAATAATAAACATCAGCTGTGGATTCCTGATTGGTATTGTTCAGATTTTTTGTTCTGAAAAAGCGACCGCGTAAAGTATGCCTTGAATCGTTTTTTGTATTGTATGTTATATAAGGATCGATATTCGTACGATAGGTTGTATAATGGCTCAAATCACCTCCCGCAGGGCGCAAAGAACCAGTTGTATCATTGTCCCAAATTAAAAACAAACCGCCTTTTGTACGCATGGTATTCGCATTCACACCAACTTGCAATCCCTGCAATTTCTTGGTAAAACGATAGCGTAAATTCGTATTTGCACGATAGCGTTGTTCCGTTTCTAGGTAACGATAACCATCATCATTATAAATATTTCCGCCAAGAACAATATCAAACTGTTTAATTTTTTGAGCATGATAAAAATTCAAGCCACTGTAAGTTGGATTGCCATCCTGCCACCAAACCATTTCTTTCCGTTTCGGTTTATCATAAACGCCACCATAGAAATTAATTTTTGTTTCAGGATCTTCTTTGGCATAAGCTGTTCTGAAATTGATCACCCCATTCATAGCGGAGGAACCAAACAATGCGGAAGAGGCACCTTTGATTACCTCAATCTGTTCACAATTTTCAATTGGTAAAAACGTCCACTTTACATCACCCGCATCAGCAGTAAGCATGGGCATTTCATCCACCATCACCAAAACACGACTACCGGCTCCGTAACTAAATCCGCTACCTCCACGAATATTTGCCTGTCCATCAATCACGTTCACTCCCGGCACCTGATCTATTGCTGTCTCTACCGATTGAATACTTTTATTTTCTATCAAAGAAGGTTTTAAAACTTCCATGGATATGGTAACTTCACTCAAATTCTGTTCAAACTTCCCTGCAGAAATAACAACAATTCCTAATTGTTTGGAATCGCTTTCCAGAATAATATCGTTTGAAATAGTATCGTTTGCCTTAAGTTCAACCGTTTTTACCTGGCTTTTAAACTCAAGCGATTTGAATTCAACTTTATGTTTACCGGCAGTGGTTTTAAAAAAATAATTTCCATTTACATCTGTCACAGTCCCGATGCTATCGTCTACAATCACAGAAGCACCTACAATGGTTTCTTTACTCTTTATGTCAGAAACCTTCCCTTTCAGATAGGCATCCTGGGCAAGCAAAGAAACAGAAATTAGAATAAAAAAAAGGGGAGTAAGAATTTTCTTCATTTTATAAATTTTGATTTAGATTGCTATGTTTTGTAGTAATTACAATCTATTCATTTATAAAATACAGTTCAGCATTTATAATTTAATAGATTTGCAAAAAGTACATGTGCAATATACAAATTAAAAATTATGGATGAAAGCTTGAAATATAAAATTGCAATCAGCCTTATTCCAAACATCGGGGATGTCCGCGCAAAGCGATTGATTTCTTATTGTGGAAGCGCAGAAGCTGTATTTAAAGAAAAGCAGCAGGCTCTGGAAAAAATACCCGGAATCGGAAACATAAATGCAAAGGCCGTAGTGACACACAATGTATTCAGCCGTGCGGAAGAAGAAATAAAATTCATTGAGAAGAATAACATCACGGCACTTTTTTATCTTGATAAAGAATACCCCAAACGCTTGACACATTGTGAAGACAGCCCCGTTCTCTTATATTTTAAAGGCAAAGCAAATCTGAATACAGAAAAGGTAATTAGTATTGTTGGTACTCGGGAAGCAACAGATTATGGCAGGCAGCAATGTGAAAAACTAATTGCTGAATTGGCCGTTTTTAATCCGATCATCGTGAGCGGTCTCGCTTATGGAATCGATATCTGTGCACATAAAGCTGCAATGGATCATAACCTCACAACTGTTTGTGGATTGGCACACGGACTCGATAAAATATATCCGGCTATACACAGGCAGGCTGCAGAAAGGATGTTGGATAATGGCGGATGGCTAAGTGATTTTACGAGTAAAGTAATTCCGGACCGTGAAAATTTCCCACGAAGAAACAGGATCGTTGCCGGGATGTCGGATGCAACTATTGTGGTTGAATCAAAAATTGGAGGAGGATCATTAATTACTGCAGACATCGCCAATAGCTATAATCGCGATGTGTTCGCATTTCCGGGACGGGTGAATGACGAATGGTCCAAAGGGTGTAACAATTTAATAAAACAAAACAAAGCAGCATTAATTCAATCGGCAGCGGATATAATTTATATTATGGGCTGGGAACAAAAGTTGAAAAACGCACCGATTCAAAAACAATTGTTTATTGAATTAAAACCGGAAGAAGAAATTTTAGTGAATTTATTGAAGGGCAAAGACAACCTGAATGTGGATGATATTTGTCTTTTTGCAAAAATGCCAATGAGCAAAGTGTCCTCCCTATTGCTTACTCTTGAATTTTCAGGAATTGTAAAATCACTTCCGGGGAAAATGTACCGGCTGAATTAACGCATCGAGCTCCTGTGCTTCTCGACTCCGCTCGAAGTGACAAACGGAGTCAGTTCGAAGTGACAAACGGAGTCAGTTCGAGCGGAGTCGAGAACGAGATGAATATAAGTAAGAAAAGTGTTTGTCCTAAGTCAGTTCGAGCGGAGTCGAGAACGAGATGAATATAAGTAAGAAAAGTGTTTGTCCTAAGTCAGTTCGAGCGGAGTCGAGAACCGATGAATCAATCCCCAAGCTCTCCTTTTACA
>JBILYL010000095.1:0-8715 GCA_044377775.1 Bacteroidia bacterium | reverse complement strand
TTCATACCAAAACATATAGTTACCGGTATATAGGGAAATCTTATTAAAATCGATATCGGCAATGTGCGTACAAACGGCATCTAAAAAGTGACGGTCGTGCGAAACAACAATCACGATGTTTTCAAAGTTGGCAAGAAAGTTTTCCAACCATGCAATTGTTTCAACATCCAAATCGTTGGTAGGCTCATCCAGTAAAAGGATATCCGGATTTCCTAAAATGGCTTGGGCAAGTAATACACGTACCTTTTCTTTTCCATTTAATTCACTCATTAATTTCCCGTGAAAATCTTCCTTCACACCTAATTCGCTTAACATATTAGCGGCATCACTTTCGTAATTCCAGCCATTCATCTCTGCAAAAACATTTTCAAGTTCTGCCGCTTTTATCCCATCGGCATCTGTAAAATCAGCCTTTGCATAAATGGCATCTTTCTGCTGCATTACATCCCATAGTTTTTTGTTTCCCATCATTACGGTTTGTAAAACTGGAAACGCATCAAAGGCGAAGTGATTTTGGCTTAATACACTCAAGCGTTCACCGGGTGTAATTGAAACTTGCCCGGTTGTCGGCTCAATTTCTCCGGAGAGAATTTTCATGAAGGTCGATTTTCCTGCACCATTGGCACCTATTACACCGTAACAATTGCCGGGAGTGAATTTTATACTTGCTTCATCAAAAAGTACACGTTTGCCGTAACGAAGAGAAAGGTTAGAAACTGAGATCATTTGTTGTTTAATTTAGGGGTACAAAAGTAGTGAATTATCATCAATTTTTATTGGTTATTTGCTTAATTTTCTTTTATTTAGTGCTGTTTTAAGCCCTGTTTTGTGAATTAGAAGTCAACCAACATGTCTTTTTTATGGATCTTGTTTCTCTGTTTTTGCCCGTTAATAAAGGCCCAGCAGCTTGACATAAAAATTTTTCCCATAGAAGACGGACTTCCTCAATCTCAAATAGTAACGAATGAAAAATAACCGAAGAAAATTTATTGTAACATCAGTTTTCGCTACCCTCTCAATTCCGTTTTTGGGATTTAGGGTTGATGCTCTTACTGAGCAGAAATCGGATCCGGAAGTAATTAAACCACGTGCTTTAAAGCCGGGTGATACGATTGCAATAAGCTCTCCTGCCGGTGCTGTTTGGGATGATACTCAAGTTGAAAAGTTTGTTTCTATTCTTCAAAATCTTGGATTCAAAATTAAGCTCGGACAAACACTAAAAGAAAAGTATGGTTATTTTGCCGGTACTGATGAATTACGTGCTCAGGAGATCAACAACTTTTTTGCTGATAAAGAAGTAGCGGCAATATTTTGCATGAAAGGTGGCTGGGGCTGTGCACGGATATTGGAACAAATCAACTATGTAACCGTTAAAAATAATCCAAAAATACTTTTGGGTTTTAGTGATATCACTTCGTTGCTGATCGCGATAAATTCCAAAACAGGATTGATTACCTTTCATGGTCCTGTAGGAAATAGTGGCTGGAACGATTTTACAGTCGATTATTTTAGCCGCGTTTTAGTCGGAAATGAAAAAGTTTATTTTGGGTATCCCGAAACAGATGCTGATAAACATTATACTCTTTTCCCCGGGAAGACAAAAGGAATTCTTGTTGGAGGAAATCTGAGCGTATTAGCAGGAATGATCGGTTCTGACTATTTACCGGATTGGAAAAATAAAATTCTTTTTTTAGAAGAAACAGGTGAAGAGCCCTATAGGATCGATCGTATGCTCACACAATTAAAACTTGCAGGTGTTTTGCAAAATATCAGCGGATTTGTTTTTGGAAAATGTGTGAAGTGCGATGCGGAAGAGCCAGAAAAAGCTTTCACGCTTCAACAGGTTCTTGAACAACATATTCTGCCGCTGAAAATACCTGCCTTTTACGGAGCGATGATCGGACACATTGCAGATAAATATACTGTTCCGATAGGAATAGAAGCTGAGATGGATGCCTCAAAAGGGAAAATATCGCTTTTAGAATCAGCAGCTATTTAAATTAGAATAAATAATAATATCAGTTTGTAATTATGTTGTAATATTGAATGCCCAAATAAATTCACGTGAAAAAAATATTTTTTATTCTCTTTTTCTTTGCTTTTGCATTAATCGGAAAATCGCAAAACGGTTATGTGGATAGTTTGAAAAATGTTTTAGTGAATACTACCGATCCTATAAAACAATTTGAGACGTATTATATTTTAGTTAAAAAGCTTTCATCTATAGAGTCGGGAGAGACCCAAAAGTATTATCTGCAGGCTTCCCGCTTAAGTGCAAAAATAAATTCTCCCGAAATACAGGCAAAGACAAAATTCCTGGAAGCAATCTCTTTTTTCGAGGAAAGTGATAAGCAGAAAGCAAATCAGCTTTTAGAAAATGTTATTCCCCTTTTACAAAAAAATAAATTAAAAGCAGAGGAGGGAGATGCTTTTAGTTATTTAGGAGCAAATAAATTAACAACAGGAGATTACATTGCCGCAATCGAAAACTATCAGCAAGCAATAGCAATAGCTACAGAATTAGATAATCTTTCGGAAGTTGCTGAAAACACAATGTATATGGGGCGTTGTTTTGAAGGGATGGGAAATATTTCAAAAGCCTTAGATAGTTTTCAGAAAGCCTTGTCACTTGCCGAGCAACTTAATAAGGAAAGGATGATCACTCAAATAACCTTATTCATCGGTGCCCTTTATTCTGAGGGGGTGAACGATAAACTGGGATTAGAGTATATGGAAAAAGCAGCAAAAAATGCCAAAGAAACAAATGATACCGCTCTTCTGCTTAATGCATATGTATATATTGCAAATCAACACTATTATAAAAAGGAATACGAAGCGGCATTAGAAATATACCAAAAAATAATTTCGTTAAGCACTTCTACTGCCGGTGATAATATGTATGCGGGAACACTTGGTAATATGGGAAATGTTTATGCAGATATGGGGAAGATGGAACTAGCGATGGAATTACAATTTAAGGCCTTGAAAATATTTGAAGAGCTGGGGGATAAGCAAGGATTAACAATTAGCTACAGTGCAATCGGAATCAATTATTTGAATTTAAAACAATATGACAAAGCCTTGGAGTTTTTTAATAAGTCACTGCCCTTGGCTCAGGAAATGCAATCGTGGGAGGACATGATTGAAATATATTTTAACCTTGCCCGCTTATATGAAGAGCAAAAAAATTATGAAAAGGCGTATGAAAATTTTAAATTGTACAAACAGTTCAACGATTCTGTTTTCAATAGTGACAACGCACAAAAGATAACTGAAGTTGAACTGAATTACCGTTTTGAAAACAAACAAAAGGAAGCGTTGCTTTTACAGGAACTTACAAACGAAAAGTTTAAACGCACTTTGATCTCAGCCATAGCAGGTGGTTTAATATTATTAGTTATTGTTTTTTTGGTACTCCGGACCAATCGTCAGAGAAAAAAAACAAATGAACAATTGACAATTTCAAATACAGCTATCCGATTACAAAAGGAAGAATTAGAAACACATAAAAAAGAAATTACTGACAGTATTAATTATGCAAAACGTATACAGGAATCTATTTTACCCCCGGATTCCTATTGGCATAATATGTTACCCGATAGTTTTATTTTTTATCGTCCGAAAGATATTGTGAGTGGCGATTTTTATTGGATAGAACATAAAAATAATTCCGTTTGTTTTGCCGCTGTTGATTGCACCGGACACGGTGTTCCTGGTGCTCTAATGAGTGTTGTAGGCTTTAATTTATTGACTCAGGCTGTTAACGAAATGGATTTAACGATTCCTTCCGAAATATTAAAACATTTAGATTATGGCGTAACAAAAACGCTTCGTCAATCTGGTGATGGAAAAGGTGTGAAAGATGGAATGGATCTTTCTTTATGCTCCTTGAATAAAACAACAAATGTATTACAGTATGCCGGAGCCTTTAATTCATTATATTATATCAGCGGTGGCGTTTTTCATGAAATTAAATCTGATAAATTTCCGATCGGAGTAAATCTCGATGGAAAGGTTGATAATTATACAAATCATACTATTCCTCTTCAAAAGGGTGATTGTGTTTACCTTTTCAGTGATGGGTATGCCGATCAGTTTGGTGGGCCGAAAGGAAAAAAATATAAATACAATCAGTTGAAAGAATTACTTCATAAAATACATTTACTTCCTATTGCAGATCAGAAAGAACAACTTGCTAACGCTTTCGACTCCTGGAAAGGGGAGCTGGAGCAGGTAGACGATGTTGTAATTATTGGTGTGCGCATATAAAAATTAAAATTTCGGAAATTCACATTTGTTTACGAAGCTTCAACCCTTTCTGCGACACAATATCTCTTGAATTTAGTATAGTGTGCCTTCATAAGATGAAGTAAAATAAAAGTATCTACTTGTGAAATTTCTCATTCATCGATTCCACACGATTATTAGTACACCCTTTTTTATCTTCGGTCATTTTTATTGAAATTTCTGAAACCCTTTTGAATTAGGGGCGTTAAAACAGTTAGTTCTTAATTTATTGTACTAATCTAAAATGGAGGTTCCCCATGGAAACAAAACTACTTACCAGACTCCTTACTTGGCTCAGTTTTATTTTAATGTTTATTCAAACATCAAATGAAGCTTTTGCCTCGCACGCTCAAAGTGCAGATATTACTTATCAGTGTTTGGGCGGAAATCAATATCAGATATCGCTGTCCTTCTACCGCGATTGTGCAGGTGTAGCAGCACCGGGATCTGTTTCAATAAATCTTTCTTCTGCTACCTGCGGTCAGAATTACAATCTTACTCTTAACCAAATTCCGGGAACCGGGATCGATGTATCACCAATTTGTTCAGCCTTTAATACGCAATGTTCCGGTGGAACTTATCCTGGTGTACAAGAATACATCTATCGCGGAATAACAACACTACCTGCGAGTTGCATCGATTGGGTGTTTAGTTTTTCTTTGTGTTGCCGCAATGCCACAATTGGAACGATTTTGAATCCTTCTGCTGAAAATATTTATGTAGAAGCACATCTGGATAATCTGAATTTTCCTTGCAACAGTTCTCCTAATTTTTCGAATGACCCGATTCCTTTTGTTTGTTCGAATCAGCCATATTGTTTTAACAACGGTTCATCGGATCCCGATGGCGATTCGTTATACTTTACTTTAATTACACCTCAAACAAGTGCAACAACAACCGTAACATATCTTACACCATATTCTGCAGCTCAACCCTTAGCTTCATCTCCTGCAGTTACATTCAATAATTTAACCGGTGATATGTGTATGACACCAACAATGATCCAGGTTACTGTTTTTGCCGTATTAGTTCAAGAGTATAGAAATGAAATACTCGTTGGAAGTGTAATGCGTGATATTCAATTAAGAACGGTTACCTGTACAAATAATAATCCGTATGTAGCCGGAATAAATAACACAGGAATATATTCATTGCTTGCTTGTGCCGGTGTACCGATCAGTTTTACAATTGATACCTATGATGTTGATGCGGCACAAAATGTTTCCTTAGTTTGGAACAGTGGCATTCCTTCAGCAACATTCACAACCACAGCGGGTGCCCGTCCAACCGGAACTTTTACATGGACACCAACCGCTGCTGATATCAGTACTGCAAGTCATTGTTTTACTATTACTGTTCAGGATGATAATTGCCCTTACAATGGAAGTCAGACATTTTCATTTTGCATTACTGTGAGCGGCATCGTTTTAAATACATCGGCATCACCAGCCAATTGTAATGCTTCAAATGGTACTGCTGATGTTTCGATTATAGCAGGGATGGGACCATTCACTTATCAATGGTTACCAAGCGGTGGAACAACTCCAAGTGAAAACGGACTTTCAGCCGGAACGTATACTGTAAATGTTACGGGTGCCGGTGGTTGTATGAGTTCTGCTCCTGTAACGGTTGCTGTTGGTTCTGCTCCCGGAAATATTAATATGAATGGAATTGATGTTGATTGTTTCGGAGGAAACACTGGTTCTGCAACAGCAAATGCCAGTGGTGGAACGCCTCCTTACACCTACCTTTGGAGTAATTCTGCAACATCTTCCGCTATCAGCGGTCTTACAGCCGGAGTATATTATGTTACTGTAACCACAGCTGAAGGTTGTATTAAAAATGATACGATCGCAATCAGTCAGCCTGCCGCTCCTTTGACATTTGCTTTGTTACATAACAATGTGACATGTAATGGTTTGAGCAACGGTTCTTCCACTATAACTGTTTCGGGTGGAACCGGACCTTATTCTTATTTATGGAATACAACTCCTATTCAAACAACCGCGACAGCAATAAATTTAAATGCGGGAACACATTCAATTGTTGTAACCGATAATAATGGTTGTACTATTTCTTCAAACGTTACAATTACACAACCACTTGCATTAACAGCAAATGCGATGATCATTAGCAATGTTACGTGTAATGGTCTGGCGGATGGCTTTGCAACAGTTGGTGCTGCAGGTGGAACGGGTGTTTATAATTATATTTGGAATACAATCCCGGCAACTGTGAATCAAAATGTTTCGGGTTTAAGTCCAGGTAATTATACTGCAACAGTAACCGATGTAAATAATTGTTCAGTCACATCGTCAATTACAATTACTGAACCTCCTGCATTAACAATTTCTTCCGCAGGATTTCCGGTAACATGTAACGGATTAGCAAACGGACAAGGAATTGTTATTCCTGCCGGTGGTACGCCAACATATTCTTATCAATGGTTGCCACTTGGCGGTACAAGTGCAAGTACAACTTCATTAGGTCCGGGTACATACACCGCTGTTGCGACCGATGCAAATGGTTGTACTGTTTCAGCTTCGGTTTCCATTACCCAACCTGCACCTGTTACAACTGTCGCGACAGGGAATACAACAATTTGCTCAGGACAAAACACTACTATTGCTGCAAGTGCGGGTGGTGGAACTGGAGGCTATACATATACCTGGACAGGAATAGGGACAGGGGCATCACAAATTGTAAGTCCTTTAAGTAATACCACTTACAATGTAATAGCTACAGATGCGAATGGTTGTTCGGGCAATACTGCATCTGTTACAATAAATGTTACATCATTAACAGCGGCCAACTTAACCGTTTCACCTCCAACAGGAATTTGTATTGGAAACAGTTCGACTATTTCCTCCAGTGTTTTTGGAAGTACCGGTCCGGTAACAATCAACTGGAGTAGCGGTCTTGGTGCCGGAAATGGTCCATTTACACTTTCTCCAACAGTTTCTACAACCTACATTGTAACGGTTACAGATGCCTGTGGAAATACGGTTACGTCCAGTGTTCCTGTTACTGTTCACGCATTACCTGTTATCAGTTTGTCGCCACAATCGATTGAAAATTGTGAACAAGCAACTTTAACCTTTGTAGATAATTCTACTACCAATGCAGGTGCAACGTATAGCTGGTCATTTGGCGATGGTAATACGTCAAGTCAGATAAGTCCGACAAACACGTATACATCAAGTGGATTTTATACGGTCAACCTAACAGTTACCTCATCTTTCGGATGTGTGAATACGGCAACAACAACAAATACGGTAATTGTTAATCCCGGAACTGTTGCACAATTTACTTCTCAGGCATTAGATGGAACAGAGATCAGTCCTATGTATCAGTTCAATGATCAATCTATAAATGCTGCTTCGCGTGTTTGGAGTTTTGGTGATGGAACAAGTTCAACGGTTTTAAATCCGATGCATACTTATCCCGGTAAAGGAAAATATACGGTATCATTAATAACAACAACAACGGCCGGATGTATCGATTCAACAGCTGTTGAGGTGGAGATTGTTCCCGTATTTACAATTTTTATTCCCAATGCATTTACTCCTGACGGAAATGGAACAAACGATTATTTTGCACCAAAGGGTTTAGAGATCACTGAATTCAATATGATGATCTTTGACAGATGGGGTGAATTAATTTTTCAATCCGATGATATTACAAAAGGTTGGGATGGAAAAGCAAATCATGGTGATAAAATTGCGCAACAAGGAGTGTATGTATATAAGATCGAGGTACGTGATTTTTCTCAAAAATATCATGATTATACAGGTCACGTAACATTGCTTGCGAGTAACGAATAAATAAGAACCGAATGAAAAGATCTCCATGTAGAAATTCATGGAGATTTTTTTTTGTATTTTTGAATCTCTAAATATTCCAATGAAAAACGAAATAAAAGCGCTTCTGTTTTTTTTGCTGATCACTTTCAACTTGTCTTCACAAACACCCAAGATCGACAGTCTTCAGAATCTACTTAAAAAAGCGTCACATGATACAACTCGTGCCAGCCTTTTGTGGCAGATAGGTTGGGAATTTAAGTTTTCAGATCCTGAAAAAGCAAAAAAATTGGGTGAGCAATCTTTGGATTTGTCCTTAAAAACAGGCTACCGAAGAACAGAAGGGTGGGCGTATAATTTGCTGGGTGCTTTAAACTTGATCAACCACGACACAAAAGTAGCGCGCTCTTTTTTTGAAAAAGGGTTGGATGCTCATCGGTCTGTAAATAATATAAAAGGAATGGCAAGCTGCTATAGCAATCTTTCCAATATTTATATAGAAAATTCATTGTTCGATTCTGCCATCATCTACCAGGAAAAGGCGTTGAGTATGCGGTTGAAACTGACTGATAAAAAACAAGCTGCGGATTCCTATAATAATCTTGGAAATATTTATAATCTGAAAGGT
>JBILYL010000363.1:0-2881 GCA_044377775.1 Bacteroidia bacterium | reverse complement strand
AAATATGGTTCCTTTCGATGACAAATCACCTTTTGTAACATCCGGAATCAGAATCGGAACGGCAGCAATCACAACGCGCGGCATCAAAGAAAAACAGATTCCTAAGATCGTAAACCTGATAGATAAGGTGCTGATGAATAGCGACAATGAAAAAGTGATAGCTGAAGTAAAAAAAGAAGTCAATAAACTAATGAAAGACTATCCTCTTTTTGCTTAATTAGTCGGGTCATAAACCATTAAAGAACCTTGCCATCAAAAGGCAAGGTTCTTTTTTTCATTCATTCCGCTTTAAAAAAAACAGCAAAAAGTGCAAATTATTAAGTACTTTGCACTTCTAAAATATTAGTTTATTTTTGTATCCTCTTAAAATAAGATTTATTCAATAACGATTTCATAATATGGCACAAGTAGAGTTGATTATGCCCAAAATGGGTGAAAGTGTTGCAGAAGCAACAATCATTAAATGGTTAAAAAAAGAAGGCGATAAAATTGCTGCCGATGAAACCGTATTAGAAATCGCTACCGATAAAGTAGATTCAGAGATTCCTTCTACCGCAGAAGGAACACTGATAAAAAGATTGTTCAACGAAGGGGATGTTGTTCAGGTTGGGAAAGCAATTGCGATCATTTCTACCGATGCGAATGCGGTAGTTGAAACAACTGAAGTTAAAGCACCGGTTGCTGAACAAACAAAAACCGTTCAACAAGAATTAGCTTCAACAGCAGTAAATGAAGTGGCTTCACTTGAAAAAAATTCTTCTTCAGGAAAATTCTTCTCTCCGCTTGTGCGTAATATCGCCAAACAAGAAGGCATTGCAATGGCAGAATTGGATAGCATTTCCGGGACAGGTGCAAATGGAAGAGTGACTAAAAACGATATACTGGCTTACATTCCAAACAAAGGAAAACAAGTTGCTATTGAACAACCAAAAGTTGTTCAGGAAGTTGCTTCAAATAATGGATCGACACAAGTACAATCAAAACCTGCGATTTCATTAAACCCGGGCGATGAGATCATTGAAATGGATCGTATGCGCAAACTTATTGCGGATCACATGGTGATGAGTAAACATACTTCTCCCCACGTTACTTCTTTTGTAGAAGCGGATGTTACAAACATTGTTAAATGGAGAGATAAAGTAAAAGGAAACTTTGAAAAAAGAGAGGGTGAAAAATTAACGTTCACGCCAATCTTTATTGAAGCATTGGTAAAAGCGATCAAAGATTTCCCTATGATCAACATCTCTTTAGACGGAACGAAGATCATCAAAAGAAAAAACATTAACATTGGAATGGCTGCTGCTTTACCAAGCGGTAACCTTATCGTTCCCGTTATTAAAAATGCGGATACCCTAAATCTTGTAGGCATAACCAAACAAGTAAATGACCTTGCAAACCGTGCACGCGCAGGGAAATTATCTCCGGATGATATTCAGGGCGGTACGTATACACTTACAAATGTTGGTTCATTCGGAAATGTAATGGGTACACCTATTATCAATCAACCACAAGTAGCAATTATGGCTGTTGGTGCGATCAAGAAAAAACCGGCTGTTATTGAAACACCGGAAGGTGATTTAATTGGTGTCCGTCATTTTATGTATTTATCACATTCTTATGACCACAGAGTCGTTGACGGTTCTTTGGGTGGCAAATTTGTAAGAAGAGTGGCCGACTATCTTGAGCAGTGGGATACCACCCGAGAATTCTAGTTCGGTCTTCTACAGAACGATTCAACTAACACATTTATGAAAAAGTACTCTCTCCACTTATTTTTAATTGTTTCCGTATTTCTTTTTTCCAACAATGGTTTCTCCAGTGTGCGGAATTCAGATTATAAAAACATTTATAAACAAGCGGAGGATTTTTTCGTGAATGAAAACTATACTGCGGCCTTGCCTTTATACATGCAGCTCGACTCAATGGATAAAGGGAATCACAATCTTAACTTCAAGATCGGTTTTTGTTATTTAAAAGCCGCTACCTACAAAACGAAAGCAATTCCTTATTTAGAATTTGCGATCAAAAATATTGCAAACCTATATGAACAGGGTGAATTAAAGGAGAAACGGGCACCATTCTCTACTTATTATTATCTGGCAAAGGCCTATCATTTCAACTATGAATTTGATAAAGCGATTGACATGTATCAAAAGTATGTTACAGAATTAGGTACAGATGTAAAATACACGGCAGAAATTGAAGAGATCAATCACGATATAGAAACCTGCAGCTTTGGAAAAGAACTCATAAAAAAACCAAAGACCGTTATTGTCGAGAATCTGGGAGCAGGAATCAATACAAAGTTTCCGGACTATTCCCCTGTTGTATCTCTGGATGAACAAACATTGATTTTTACCACTCGTAGAGAAGGCGGAACAAGTAATAGTAAATTAGCCAACGGAGAATATTTCGAAGATATTTTTGTTTCGACCTATATTGATGACAAATGGAGCAACGCTGTTCCGATAGGACCAAATATCAATTCTGCCGGACATGAAGCGACTATTAATTTATCTGCTGACGGTCTGAAACTGTTGATCTACAAAGATGATGGAGGAAATGGTAATATTTACATGAGTGAATTAAAAGGAACAGAATGGGGCGTTCCAGAATATGCTTCTGCCCCGATCAACTCATCCTCATGGGAATCCCACGCCTGCTTAAGTTCCGATAACCGCGTTTTGTATTTCACCAGCAACAGAGCCGGTGGTTTTGGAGGAAGGGATATTTACAAGTGTTTAAAATTACCAAATGGTAATTGGGGGCCTGCTCAAAACTTAGGTGAGGTGATCAATACAAAATATGATGAAGACGGCATATTCATTCATCCTGACGGTAAACAAATTTTTTTCTCATCAAGAGGACATAACTCCATGGG
>JBILYL010000361.1:0-2903 GCA_044377775.1 Bacteroidia bacterium | reverse complement strand
GATTTTGTACCAGGCAACTGCCCGGTTGGGTATTGTATGAATATTATTGGCGGAAAATGGAAGCCAAGTATTATTTATATGATTCGAACAGACAGAAACCGCTATAGTCTTTTGCTGAAAAATATTACAGAAATCAGTAAGCAGACCTTAACTAATCAGCTGCGGGAATTAGAAAAAGATCGAATAATTGAACGAACAATTTATCCTGAAATTCCACCAAGGGTTGAATACAAAATTACTCCTTACGGAAGTACTTTACTCCCGATAATTGATAGCATGTCCAAATGGGCTCTACAAAATATGCCTAAAAACAAGAAATGATATTTTGCCGGGAATTGAAATCAAATTTAAAACTTAATACAGTGAAAACATTTCACTTTAAAATTTTCATAAATTACACAAAAATTTTATTTTTTTATTACACTTCGAGATTAGATATCATTAGAAAAAGTATAAAAACATATTTATTTGTAGTATCTTAAATTCGGGTATAAACTGTTTAAGAAATGAAGTGACTTATAATGATATACGTCACATTACCTTCAAATGCAAAGAATGTAATCTCTGCTTCTTTTTTTGTAATTTAGCAAACGAATTTAAACGGTTTTCCTTCTCATTTCTGAGTTTTGATTTAATTGAGCATTTGCTGCCTGAAGTCGGAAACAGTTAATGAAATATCAATTTTTTACGTTCATAAACAGTGTGTTTTGCATTTCTTTTTCTAAAATAAATTTGTTTTGGAAAACAAATCCGATTTTTTTTGGTTTTAAAATAAATGGAATAATAGAATAGGAATAATATTGCTGATTCAACAAATTTTTGAATAATGATTTATCTCTGGAATGCCCTTATAATAGTTGTTTCATTTATCCTGATGGAAGTTGTTGCTTGGACGATGCACCGTTTTATTATGCACGGCTTTCTCTGGAACTTACACAGGGATCACCACATTCCCCACAATAAGAAATTCGAAACAAACGATCTTTTCGCATTAATATTCGTGATTCCCAGTTGGTTGTTAATAATGTTTGGCATTTTGGATGGCTGTGATTACAGGTTGTACATGGGGATTGGAATTACACTTTATGGAGCATGTTATGCTCTTATTCACGATGGCTTGATTCATAGGAGATTAAATTTATTGGCAAAAACCCAAAGCCCTCATTTGTTGGCACTAAAATTCGGTCACCTTGCCCATCATCAAAATGACGGAAAGCCGGACTATAAAAAAGAGGATGATGTTTGTTACGGAATGCTTTGGGTTCCTTTTAAATACTATTTGCTTGCAAAAAAAAGGGAGAAGATTAGCGGAGAATAGACCTATCGTTTTCCCAATTTATCTTTAAGAAAAAACCTTGCCCATTATTTTTGCAGAATTCAAACACATCGGAATTCCCGCTCCGGGATGAACACTTCCACCTACAAAATATAAACCGCTTATGTTTTTAGAAAAATTAGAATGACGGAAAAAGGATGCAAATTTATCATCTGAGCTATTTCCGTAAACAGCACCAAAGGGACTTGAATAATTTTCCTTAATCATTGGTGGCGTCAACAACTCCTCAAACTGAATGTGTTTTTCGATATCAGTTTTCAGCATCCTGTTCACTTTTTCAAAAACATTTTTACGTGTCCTGATCACTAATTCATCCCAATTCTGACCTTTATCATTTGGGACTGTTACAAACAGAAACCAATTCTCGCAATCTTTGGGAGCGTCTTCCTTTATATGTTTGGATGAAATTGAAATGTAAATGGACGGATCGTCACTTACGGTATTGTTATTGAATATCGCTTTGTATTCTGCTTCATCATCATTCGAAAAAAGCATGTTGTGTATTCCTAAGTTTTCATGTTTTTTATCTACACCCCAGAAAAATCCAATTACTGAACTTGATTTTGGCTGTTCCAGAATTCTTTTAGGCGCAAGTTCTTTAGGCAATAATTTGTTAAATGTGTAGTAGATATCCATGTTGCTGATCACACGATCGTAAGAAATAAGTTCAGTTTTTTTTGTTTTTATACCGATCACTTTTTTCTTTTTCCCTCCATTGTCTGCTGATGCTGTAATAATTTCTTCAACAGTGGTGTTGTAATGAAATTTTACGCCCATGTCTTCTGCTAATTTTACTAAGGCTGAAACGATTGAATACATACCCTTTTCAGGTAGATAAGTTCCTAAATTGATCTCTAAATGTTGGATAACGTTTAGTGTGGCAGGTGCAACAAAAGGGTTTGATCCGATATACGTTGCGAAATTATTGAGAAGTTGAACCAACCGGGGATCCTTAAAAAAGGATTTATTCCCTTTGTTCATCGACTTAAATGCATCGATCTTATGAAAATTAAGGAGACCGTATACTGTTTTCCAATTAATGAAATTACGGAATACATGTAACGAATTTTCAATAAACACGCCATTCGTTATCTTGTATTTCGTTTCAATATCCTTACGGTAATTGTCAAACGTTTTCTTGGTATCAATTGTTTTGAGAGCTATCTCCTCACCGAATTTTTCTACATCTGTATAAGCATTTATGACACAACCGTCCTCAAAAAAATATTTAAATGAAACATCTAGCGGGTTGTAGGTGAAATAATCGCGGGGATTTTTGTGGCAGAGTTCAAATAATTCGTCAATAAGTTCGGGCAACATAAAAACAGACGGACCCATATCAAAACGATATCCGTCTTTTCGCAGTTCCCTCATTTTACCTCCTGCATAATCATTGGTCTCATAAACATCAACGGCATAACCTTTTGATGCTATCCGGATTGCAGCAGCTAATCCTGCAATTCCCGAACCAACTACCGCACACGATTTCTTCATTTTAACCAGTAAACGATTTTGAATTACAATAATACGGAATTTTAATAATTTTATTTAAAAATCTTTTGTAAGG
>JBILYL010000335.1:0-3094 GCA_044377775.1 Bacteroidia bacterium | reverse complement strand
TCTTAATGATCATATTCACGCGTTAGGGTTGTCGTTAAAAAAAATCCCTGTCCGTTTTAAAAACAGAACAGGGATTTTAATTTTATCGAAAAAAATTATTTATCCAGATCTTCGAAATTCACATCTGAAAAGGTGTTATCCGTTTTCGGAGCATCATTCGGAATATAGGTTGATTCCGGTCTTGGTTCGATCTCAGGAGAAATAGATTTGATATGGTCTACTGCTTCATTCAAGCCCTCTGCAAACTTTTCAAAATCTTCTTTGTACAAAAACAATTTGTGTTTTTCATAAAAGAATTTACCATCATCACCAAAGCGTTTTTTGCTTTCTGTAATCGTTAAATAGTAATCATTTCCTTTGGTGCTTTTTACATCAAAAAAATATGTTCTTTTACCTGCTCTAACAGATTTTGAGAAAATTTCTTCTCTGTCCATTCCGTTTTTATCAAATCCTTCTTCCATTGTTCTAATGAGTTGTTTTAACGTTTTTTATAATTACATTCTGACAAATATTTAGAAAAAAACTTGCTAAAACAAGCCTTGTTAATAACTTTTGAAAGCTTGTTAATTATGAGAAAATAGTGGGTTGAAAGGTAAACAGAGAAGGGTTATGCCGTTTTTTCTTCTTCAAGCAACTGCATTTTGTGTAAATCGAAGTAAATGCCTTGTTTCTCAATTAGTTGCTGGTGATTTCCTTGTTCAACTATTTCGCCTTTATCTAGCACAATAATGTTGTCTGCATTTTTTACTGTGGAAATACGGTGACTGATAATCAGACTTGTTTTGTTGGTCATTAAGCGTTTCAGGTTGTTCAGGATCTCTTCCTCTGTCTCAGTATCTACCGCTGACAGACAATCGTCAAAGATCATTAATTGTGGTTTTTTTATGATGGCTCTGGCAATCGAGATCCGCTGCTTTTGTCCGCCTGATAAGGTTATTCCTCTTTCACCCACGATCGTTTCAAACTGATCTTTAAATCCGATGATGTTCGAATAAATGGCGGCATCCTTTGCTGCCTGTAGGATTGCGGCTTCCTTTTGCTCGTTTTCATCGATACTGAAAGCAATGTTGTGTGAAATGGAATCCGAGAACAATATGACTTCTTGAGGTGCATATCCGATCTGACTTCTCAGGGAGGATAATGAGATGTTTTTAATGTTTTTATGATCGATCAGTATTTCACCTTCTGTTACATCGTACAGCCTGCAGATAAGGTTTGCAATTGTGGATTTGCCCGAGCCGGTTCTGCCAATAATCGCGATTGATGTGCCCACGGGTATTTTAAAGGATACATTTTTTAAGGCTTGTATGCCAGAATCGGGGTAAACAAAACGTACATTTTTGAACTCAATATCTCCTTTTATAACTTCTGTTTCCTCTGATTTGCTTATTATTTCGGGTTGTGTATGTAGAAATTCATTTATGCGCGTTTGTGATGCGGCCGCGCGCTGAATAAGTGATGTTACCCATCCCAATGATGCGATCGGCCAGGTAAGGCGGTTGACATACACAATGAATTCTGCAATGTTACCATAGGTGATTTTTCCGTTTATCGCCTGCATTCCTCCGATGTAAAGGGTGAAAAGTGTACTTAATCCGATGAGGAGGATCATAAAAGGTTGGAACAACGATTCCACTTTTATCAAACCCATTGTTTCGTTTTTATAGGAATTGCTTTGGCGCTCAAAATCATCAATGAAATGTTTCTCTCTTCCATAGGCCTTCAATACTCGGATTCCCGAAAATACTTCTTGCGTTTGGGTTGTGATTCCTGATAACTGCTCCTGCACTTTTGTACTTTTTTTATTGATCAGATTGCTCACAAAATAAATGGAGACTGCAAGTAATGGTAATGGAATCAGTACGAAAAGCGTTAGTTTTACATCCACCTGAAACATCACGGTGATGGTTAGCGCAAATAAAAAGGATGTGTTCAGGATATACATGATCGCAGGTCCGACATACATTCTCACTTTTCCAACATCCTCGCTGATCCTGTTCATCATGTCACCTGTATTGTTTCGTTTGTAGAATGCAGTATCCAATTTCTGATAATGAGCGTAAATTTCATTCTTCAGATCATATTCGATCATGCGCGACATTACAATGATTGTTTGACGCATCAGAAAGAGGAAAAACCCGCTTAAAGCGGCATAACCAAGCATATACATGCCATAGATGAAAAGCTGATGGTCGCTGTCGGCAGTTGAAGTGCCAGTAATTAGTGAGGTTTTAAGATAGTCGATCGTTAGCCGGATGTATGGAACAGCATTTACTGCAAAATAATTTGAAATGCCGACAAAGAAAATACCCATTAGTAAGCGAAATCGATACTTGTAGAGGTATTTGTTGATATGTTTTAATGAACCCAAAATGTTTATTAAGATTGATCAGGTGAAGTTTTATCTGTTAAAAATATGCTTCTGTCTGTTTAATTTTGTTCACACGGAAAATAAATATAATTTTGCGGTCAAATAAAATGCAGACGGTATTTTTAGCGTTTCAAAAGTACTCAAAAAATTAAAGACAAATTCTATAATTTCTTAAACAAAAAAGTATGATAGAAGTTCAGGATATTAAAAAATCTCCATTGGCAGAAAATCCGGTGATTGCGCAAATGATCTTAAACAATCATGAGCAGGTAGTTTTTTGTAATGATAATGATACAGGTTTAAAAGCGATCATCGCGATACACAATACAATCCTTGGACCGAGTCTAGGTGGTACACGCATGTGGGCCTACAATAATGAGATGGAAGCATTTACTGATGTGTTGCGCCTTTCAAGAGGGATGACATACAAGTCTGCCGTTGCCGGATTAAATCTTGGCGGTGGAAAAGCCGTAATCATCGGTGATTCCAAAACACAAAAGAACGAAGCATTGATGCGCAGATTCGGGAAATTTGTAAATAGTTTGTCCGGAAAATACATTACTGCTGAAGATGTTGGTGTAAGCACAAAAGACATGGAATACATTAAGATGGAAACCGATTTTGTTAGCGGATTACCTCTAAATATGGGTGGCAGCGGAGATCCTTCTCCGGTTACCGCATATGGGGTTTATCTTTCAATGAAAGCTTCTGCGAAGGAAAAGT
>JBILYL010000187.1:0-5692 GCA_044377775.1 Bacteroidia bacterium | reverse complement strand
CAGGGAATCGGGCACGTAGGTGAAAGTTTGGTGAAGCATTTGGTGAAAGAAGGTGCAAAGGTGTCGATTTTTGACATCAATGAAGAGCGTTTAAAAGCGATTGCGAAAGAGACCGGAGCTGAAGTAATCACCGATGGAAGTAAAATTTACGACATGGATATGGATATTTATGCTCCATGTGCTTTAGGTGCAACCGTAAACACAGATACCTTGAATCGTTTGAAATGTGCCATCATTTGTGGTGCAGCAAACAATCAGCTGGCTGATGAGAATGTACATGGTAAAATGGTGATCGAAAAAAATATCTTGTATGCTCCTGATTTTGTTGTGAATGCCGGAGGGATCATCAATGTGTATTACGAATTAGAAGGGTATAACCGTGAACGTGCAATGGCGCATGCAGAAAAGATTTATGAGACAACCTTGAATATTTTTAAAGTGTCTAAAGAACAAAATATTCCAACATACATGGCAGCAAATCGTTTGGCTGAAAAAAGACTGTCAGACATCGGGAAGATCAAAGTTAGTTTTTAAATTTTTCACGCCTTTTTCAATATTGAAAAATGTGTTTTGTCAGCATACATGAGTAAAATAAGTATTGATACGATAAGCGTTATATGTTAAACAGAAGGTATTTAAGAATTAAGGTGATGCAGGCTTTGTATGGTTTTTTTCAATCCGATACAAAAGATTTGGCAAAAAGTGAGCGGGAATTATTTGCCGGGATAGATAAAATTTATGATTTGTTTATTTATCAATTGGCTTTCATGATCGAATTGCGACATGTTGCAACTGTAGTAATGGAGGATGCAAAAATTAAACGCTTGCCTACAGAGGAAGATCTGAATCCGAATTTAAAGTTCATTGAGAATAAATTTATTACACAACTGGGTGAGAATATTCACATTCAACGCGAAATAAACAATCGCAGGATCAGCTGGAACAATGAATTTGAATTAGTGAAAAAAGTGTTTAACGCTATCAAAGCGTCACCTGAATTCACCGAATTCATGAATGTTTCTGATGACTCATATGCTTCTCACCGCAATTTCGCGCTTGAAATGTTCAAGGAGACCATTGCTGATCATGAGTTGTTGAACCATTTGTATGAAGAGAAAAATCTACATTGGGGCGATGATATTTACATCGTAAATCCAATGGTTGTGAAAATGATCGAATCTTTTAAAGAGCATGCCGCACCTGATTTTTCCTTAATGCCTTTATACAAAGACAAAGAAGAAGATATGCTTTTTGTTAAAGATCTTTTCCGTGAAACAGCAATGCGGAATGATGAGATTGAAAAAATGATCGGTGATAAAACAAAAAACTGGGAAGTAGAGCGTATTGCAATGATGGATGTTTTGCTTATGAAAATGGCGATCACTGAGATTCTTCATTTTTCAAGCATTCCCGTGAAAGTAACTTTAAACGAGTTTATCGAGATCTCAAAAATGTACAGTACGCCTAAGAGTAAAATATTTATTAATGGAATTCTGGATAAAATTGTTGCTGATCTAAAAGCAGGAAATTTATTGAACAAAATGGGGCGTGGTTTAATGGAATAATTTCCACCTTCTGAACTGAAATTTAAAATTGTAATGTTTTGAAAAGAATGAAGACAAAATTATTTTTAGCACCTGCTGTCATTTTTTTGATGGCAGCTTGCGGACAAGATCCTAAAAAGGAGGATGGAGCAATTTCTTCTGATGTTATAAATATTCCCTCTACCGCTTCAGGTAAAACAGCCCCTGCTGGTAGTTCACCCGTTATGGATTTTGAGGATGAAAAACACGATTTCGGGAGAATTACACAAGGGGAAACCGTTTCCTATTCCTTTATTTTTAAAAATAACGGTGGTTCCGATTTGGTTATCTCTTCTGCGCAAGGTAGTTGTGGTTGTACAATCCCGAATTATCCCAAAGAGGCAATTAAACCCGGACAAGTAGCTAAAGTGGATGTGAAGTTCGAAAGTAGTGGAAAATCCGGATTGGTTCAAAAAACTGTTACCCTTGTTACGAATTGTACTCCGAGTACAAAAGTATTAACCATCAGCGCTAACGTTGAGGTACCTGATGAAGAATAATTCCGATTATATTTTAATTGCAAATAATAGATTATCAATAATAAATTAATTTAAAAACAAATAATTATGCAGCAGCTAGGTCAGTTTATCCCTTTGGTATTAATCATCGTAGTGTTCTATTTTTTCATGATCCGTCCTCAATTGAAGAAAACAAAAGAGCAAAAGAAATTTCGTGAGAACATTAAAGTAGGTGATAAAATTGTAACAATTGGTGGTATTCACGGTAAAATCTCCGATGTTCAGGATACTACTTTTATGATCACTGTAGAAGGTGGCGTGAAGTTAAAAATTGAAAAGAATGCCGTTTCTATGGATTCTTCATCATTGATCGGTGCAGAACAAAAATAAGCAACATGTTTGTGTTGCCGGAGCGTTGAGTAAGATAATTGCTCAACGCTTTTTTAATATCCATGCGGATTACCTTCAAGCATTGAATCGCAAATCACACTCTTACTAAAATGATTTTTGTAAATTTGTTAAAGAAACCCAATTCATGAAATCATTTTTTTTAAACGTTAATAAATCAAATCCGAAAGAGGCTGCTCACCTTAATAAACGGGTGATCACTTTTTTGTTTTGTTTATTGATCTCCGTTTTTATCTGGCTCCTGCTTTCTCTTTCAAAGGAATATACCATTTCTGTGAGTTATCCAGTTCAGTATATTAATCTTCCAACTGATAAACTCGTTGCGAACCGGCTTCCTGAATCCGTTAATATTGAAATCAAAGCGAGTGGTTTCAGACTGCTGCTTTTCAAATTAAAACAAAAGCGTGAATCGATCACAATAGATATAAAAGATGCTCGATCAACTCCCCTAAAAAACAATTACTTCATCCTGCTCAATGAACGCCTGGATAAAATAACCCGACAGTTTCGTAACGGGATCAGAGTTCTAAGTGTGAATCCGGATACTGTTTTCATTAATTACAATAAAAAAACAACGAAAACAGTTCCCGTAAAAGCTAATCTTACATTGGAGTTTGAAGAGCAATATCAACAAACGAATCCATTGAAAGTTGAACCGGAGTTTATTGATATTTCAGGCACTGCAGAAGATCTTGCAGTGATTTCATTTGTGACAACTGTTCCCCTTAATCTGAAAAAGGTAAATAAAAATCTTTCATTGAAGATGGAGCTCAGCAAAACAGCAGGGTACAGAAAAGTAACATTTTCACAAAACAGTGTACATGCAAAAGTAACTGTCACAAAATTTACTGAAGCTTCTTTGGAGCTGCCCGTTGAAGTAGTTAATCTTCCCAATGGATTAAATTTAAAAACATTTCCTGATAAAGTTTCTGTGAAATACCAGGTTGCATTTGATGACTACGGCAAAATTGCAGCACAGGATTTTAAATTGGCTGTCGATTATTCTAAAATTGAACAAGGAAGTAATAAGTTGAAGGTCCTGGTTTTGAAAACACCTGTAAGTGTTCGTTCTGTGAAATTAAGTAACGAAAAGGTTGAATACATTATTCGTAAATAGCATGCTAAAAATCGGAATTACTGGCGGTATCGGAAGTGGGAAAACCACTGTTTGTAAGTTTTTTGAGCTTTTAGGCATTCCTGTATATTATGCAGATGATGCATCAAAAGAATTGTTGCGTTCAAATGCTGCGGTGAAAACGCATGTTTTGAATGTATTCGGAAATTCTATTCTAGATCAGCATGGTGCTGTTGATCGGAAAACATTAGCGGCTATTGTCTTTAATAATAAAACAGAACTGTATAAGCTAAATGCGATTATGCATCCCGCTGTTGCATTGCATTTCGAGGATTGGATCAAGAAAAAAGCAGCACCTTACATTCTGAAAGAAGCGGCCATTCTTTTTGAAAGTGGCGCTTATCAGAAAGTAGATTCCGTAATAACCGTAGCTGCTCCTTTGGAATTAAAAATCAGCCGTACGATCAAGCGTGACGGTGTACCAAAGGAAGATATACTTGCGCGCATTGAAAATCAAATGAGTGATGATGAAAAAATAAAACGCTCCGAATTTGTTATCTATAATGATGAGCAGCAACTCTTGATGCCTCAAGTTTTAAGGATTCACAGCCAATTAGTGAACAAATAATTTTGCCTATCTCCGAATTCTTTACTATTTTCGATTAATATTTAATTAAATTCATCTATGGAAAATCAGGGAACACCCAATCAGGAAAACGTAAATCAACAATTTAATCAGCAATTCGGGCAACCAGCCGGACTTCAACAATTACCAAACTCAACAGCCGTATTGGTATTGGGGATCATTTCAATTGTAGGATGTTTTTGTTATGGTATTATCGGACTTATTATCGGAATTATTGCTTTGGTTTTAGCCGGGAAAGCAAAGAAATTATACGATCAGAATCCCGGAATGTATTCTGAAGCTTCATTAAAAAATATGAAAGCTGGTAAAATTTGTGCAATCGTTGGATTGTGCCTTTCTGCTTGTTATGTTGTTTTCTTTATTGTTTACATCGCAATTATTGGAACAGTACTTTCCGGTATGCCTTGGGATATGATGGGAAGATAAGATTTTATTTGTTTATAAAAAGTCCCGCAAGTCGGGACTTTTTTATTTCCTACTATGCAATCATTTATACATTGGCTCGAAGATCATTTTATGACTTGCCCTTACAAGGCATTGTCGGGAATGGATTGTCCGGGTTGCGGAATGCAACGCTCATTTATCGAGTTGCTGAAAGGTAATTTCTGGGAAAGTTTTCTTTTGTACCCTGCACTTCTACCGACTTTTTTTACGCTTTTATTTACTGCATGTCATTTGATTTTTAAATTTAAAAATGGTGCCGCGGTAATAAAATATTCTTTTATTACCACCGTTATTATTGTGCTTTTTAGCTTTTTTCTTAAAATGATTTTATGAAATACGTTTTGAAATTTATTTTTATTTTTTGTTTCTTTTCTGCTGTATCTCAGGAATCTTCTATTTATTCTGTTTATCTAGTTGGTGATGCCGGTGAGGATACTATTCCCGGAAAAGCGCTGACGCTTTTACAAGATGAATTGAATGATAATCCCAAAAGTACTACTTTGTTTTTGGGCGATAATGTATATCCTTCCGGATTAATTGCCGGTGATAAAGTATCCGATCTTCATTTGGAATCACAGTTAAAAGTGTTGAATGCCTACCAGGGAACTGTTTTTTTTATTCCCGGGAATCATGATTGGAATGCACAAAAGCGTGATGGTTTAAAGACACTTAAAAATCAGGAAATATATGTTGAAGACTATTTAAAAAACAAAACAACTGTTGCCAACAGAGATGTCGGAACCTTTTTACCGAAAAACGGATTGCCAGGTCCGGAAACAATTCTGCTGCAGGATCACTTGAGGTTGATCATCATCGATTCGCAGTGGTTTTTACATGCTTTTAAGAAGAATACAACAGGGACAAAAAAACAAACGAAAGAACTTTTTTATTTACGTTTGGATAGTATTTTGAATTTTTCAAAAATCAATAAGGAGGATGTTATTATAGCGGCACATCATCCGTTGTATTCGAACGGACAACATGCGAAAACAAAGCAGCCATTCCGTTTTTTAGTGAATTGCACCCCATTTCAGCTGTTTGGATTACTTGGGATCAACAGGTTGTATTCTCAGGACAT
>JBILYL010000360.1:0-2908 GCA_044377775.1 Bacteroidia bacterium | reverse complement strand
TTTTTCCCGGGTAACCGAATTTGGCAATTATGTCATTTAATTCTGTTAATAATTTAGAAGTGTGTAAGGCATTTAATGAAACGGCTCGTTGATACGGTTTCGAATTTTTACCGTATTTTTTTTCAGATAGATTAACAGAGTCTTGGTAAAGATATATTTCTTGATTGAGTTTTTTTAATACAATCACTAATGAGTCGTTGATGTTTTTATTGTTCTTGTTTTTAAAATCGATTTCGGAAAACTTTATCCCGTTTTCATAAATTTGTTTCTTGACCAGGAACTCTTTACTATCATAAACAAGCCATTCGCCATAATAGAAAAAGTGCAATGTCTTTTCTTCTTGAACAATCCTTGCTTTTCCTTGTTTTTGTTTTGTTCCGTTGGCATGATAAAAACAAGTATTTATTTTATTGAAACGGTACATTTCTTTTTTGTAAGAGTCCCGTTTACATTGTAATACTTCCACGTTACTTTCGGAATTCCTCTTCGATAACGTCCGATATTATCTATATGTGTATTTGCTGAATCATAATAAATGATCCATCTTCCTTGACGTTCTTTGTTTTTGAAACGATTTATTTCTTGGGAATAGGAGAGGAGATGCGAACTTAATAAAAGAAGGATTATTGTAATTCTGCTTAACATCTTATTTTGTATTCGTCACTTCAACTCATTTTTTTAACATCTAAAAGCAGAGAAGATTCAATTAATTTCATAACGACAGGACTGTAAAAATCATTGAATTTAAAGATATTCATCCAATACACCTAAGCCTTGACGCAAAATATCAAATTCACCTTCGCTGCAGTCAACAACAGTTGAAGCCTCGTTGTTTCCATACCCTCCGGCAATAACAATGTCAACTAGATCTTTGTATTTATCGTGAATCAATTCCGGATCAGTAGTATACTCAATTAGTTCATCATCATCGTGCACGGAAGTACTCATGATTGGATTACCTAATTGTTTTACGATTTCAAGACAAATATTATTTTTCGGAATACGGATTCCTACAGTCTTCTTTTTACTTCTGAATAACTTTGGAACGTTGTTATTTGCTTCCAGAATAAAAGTGAATGGTCCGGGCAATGCTTTTTTCATCACTTTATAAACGGAAGTACTGATAGGCTTTGTAAAGTCGGAAAGGTGACTTAAATCAGAACAGATAAAAGAAAAATTGGCTTTTTCAGGATCTATCCCTTTGAGTTTGCAGACACGTTCAACCGCTCGTTGTTTATTGATATCGCAGCCGATTCCGTAAACTGTATCGGTAGGGTAAATAACAACACCTCCATTTCGAAGGCATTCAACCACTTTTGCGATCTCATCGTAATTTGGTTTTTCAGGGTTGATTCTTAAAAGCAATGGAATGAAAGATTTTATGTAGTTGGATGTTTGTTAAAAAAAATAAGATTTTAGATATTGAACCAGAAGTCAATATCTAAAATCTTATTTGCAACATCTATTTCTTTGCGTCAGCCAAAAACTGTGCTAAACCACTATCGGTTAATGGGTGTTTTAATAATGCCGTAATTGCACTTAAGGGACAAGTTACTACATCTGCACCAATTTGAGCACAATTGATAATGTGCATTGGATGACGAACGGATGCCGCTAAAATTTCTGTTTCATAAGCATAGTTATCATAGATCAGACGGATATCTTCTATTAAACGTAATCCATCAGTTGAAACATCATCTAATCTGCCAATGAATGGAGAAACATAAGACGCGCCTGCTTTTGCAGCTAACAATGCTTGTCCGGCTGAAAACACCAATGTGCAATTTGTTCTGATTCCTTTTTTAGAAAAATATTTGATTGCTTTAACACCATCTTTGATCATCGGTATTTTAACAACAATACGCTTGTGGAGTTTCGCTAATGCTTCACCTTCCTTTACCATTCCGGCAAAATCTGTAGCAATTACTTCCGCACTAACATCGCCAGTAACAATTTTACAAATGTCAACATAATGTTTAAGGATGTTTTTGTGTCCTTTAATTCCTTCTTTAGCCATCAATGAAGGATTTGTTGTTACGCCATCCAATACACCTAAGTCTTGAGCTTCTTTGATTTGTGCAAGGTTTGCCGTGTCGATAAAAAATTTCATAGTATTTAGTTTTATGCCATTTCGGTTATTGTGAAGAAATCTTGTTTGATTGCCAAAAAGAGTTCTCTGCATTTCCTGAAATAGTAGGGTTATATTCTTCACAAATATATTCTAAAACTAAGCGCCACAAATTGAATGTGGAAAAGTCTTGATAAGTAGATGAAAAAAATTAAAGAGGAGTTATATGATTTAGTTTTACAGAAAACAAGAAGAGAGAACTTCTGTTGTTACTCGAGAACGGGCAACTAAATTTTATATTGT
This sequence comes from Bacteroidia bacterium, assembly GCA_044377775.1. Lineage (GTDB taxonomy): Bacteria > Bacteroidota > Bacteroidia > 2-12-FULL-35-15 > 2-12-FULL-35-15 > 2-12-FULL-35-15. The sequence goes on along the minus strand of JBILYL010000360.1, from coordinate 537 downwards.
AAGTCAAAAAAGAAGGGGTAAGCTACTCATAGCACACCGCTCAACCTAGTACCTTTGCTTGCTTCCGCACCTGGAGGGTTGAAGGGAGCTGGTTGTATGAGACTTACCCCGATACAAAAGTATGATTTTTTTTTGAAGTTTAAAGTATAATCATGGAAACTTTAATTTTATTGCAGAAAAAAAATGTAAGAGCGATTATTCAAATTTAGATCTGATGCTCTTTTTATCTTTTCCTGGTCAGGGACATAATCGTTTTTTATGGGTTCGCTTGTTAAAAAAACTTAAGAGAATCATGTGAATTCGCATTTTGTATATATATTTGCCTTGATATGAATATTTCAGTTGTAATACCTTTATTTAACGAAGAGGAATCTTTACCAGAACTTTGCGAATGGATCGAAAGAGTCATGAACACTTTTTCGTATTCCTACGAGGTAATTTTAATTGATGATGGTTCCAGAGATAAATCCTGGAGCGTTATTGAACAACTTTCTGCTAAAAATAGTAATATCAGAGGAATAAAATTCCGCAGGAATT
>JBILYL010000410.1:0-8823 GCA_044377775.1 Bacteroidia bacterium | reverse complement strand
AGTTGTTACAGTAAACTCTCCTACTATCTGCGCGGGACAAACAGCAAACTTAACTGCAACAGGAGCATCAACATACACTTGGAGTGCGGGAGCTGTTTCAACAGGTGCCAATACAGCAAATGCTACTCCAGGAACAACAACTTCTTATACTGTAACAGGAACACTTGCCGGTTGTACAAATACTGCTGTTGCATCAGTAACAGTAACTCCTCTACCTTTTGTTACAGTAAACTCTCCTACTATTTGTGCAGGGCAAACAGCTGCTCTTTTGGCCTCTGGAGCGACAACTTATTCTTGGAGCGGTGGAGCATCTTCAACAGGTGTAAACACAGCAGATGCTGTACCCTCAACAACTACAACCTATACCGTTACGGGTACAACTTCAGGCTGTACAAACACAGCAATTGCTACAGTAACAGTGAATCCGTTACCGGCAATAACAGTAAATTCGCCAACGATATGTGAAGGAACAACGGCAAACTTAACAGCAAGTGGAGCGGCAACATATGTTTGGAGTGCAGGAGCTTTATCGTCAGGTGTAAATACAGCAAATGCTTCACCTGCAACTACCACTTCATATACAGTAACAGGAACAACTGCAGGATGTACAGGAACAGCTGTTTCAACTGTTACTGTCAATCCATTACCCATAGTATCTGTAAACTCACCTACAATTTGTCCTGGACAAACTGCAACATTAACAGCAGCAGGAGCAGCTAGCTATACATGGAGTGCAGGAGCAATTTCTACAGGAGTGAATACCGCATCTGCAACTCCTGGTGGAACAACTTCTTACACCGTAACCGGCACTTCAGCAGGATGTACAGGAACTGTAGTTGCCACAGTTACAATTGGGGGATCGATTACTGTAACAGTTAATTCACCAACAATATGCCCTGGCGGAACAGCTGCACTAAGTGTAGCTGGTGGCGCAACCTATGTATGGAGTGCAGGAGCATCCTCCACAGGAATAAATACAGCAACTGCTTCTCCGGGTGCAACAACTACCTATACCGTTACTGGAACAATGGGAGGGTGTACAGGTTCTGCTGTTGCAACTGTTACTGTTGCAGCAGCGATTACGATAACGGTTAACTCGCCAACCATTTGTAACGGTCAAATTGCAAACTTAACAGCAAGCGGTGCAACAACATACACATGGAGTGCGGGAGCTTCCAGCACAGGAGTTAGTACAGCAGATGCAACACCAGCAACTACTACATCTTATACAGTAACAGGAACTACGAGCGGATGTACGGGAACTACTGTATCTACAGTAACAGTAATTCCATTACCAACTATAACTGTTACTTCACCAACAATTTGCATCGGATCTAGTGCAACATTAACTGCAGGTGGTGCAACAACATACACATGGAGTGCGGGAGCTACTTCTACAGGAGCTACTACTGCAACTGCTTCTCCGATTACCACAACATCTTACACTGTAACAGGTTCCGCTTCGGGATGTACAAACACCACCGTGTCTATCGTTACAGTTACTCCTCTTCCTATCGTAACCGTTAATTCACTTACAATCTGTGCAGGACAAACTGCTGCATTAACTGCATTGGGTGGCACTACATATATATGGAGTGCAGGAGCGATTTCTTCCGGAATAAATACTGCGAACGCTTCCCCACTCGCAACAACAACTTATACGGTAACTGGAACAGCAACAGGTTGTAGTAGCACCGCCATTGCAACAGTTACAGTAAACCCGCTACCGGTTATCACTGTCAACTCCCCAACAATTTGTAATGGTGCAATTGCAACATTAACTGCAACAGGTGCTGCAACATATACCTGGAGCGCGGGAGCATCCAGCACGGGCTTAAATACAGCCGATGCCACACCGGCAATTACTACTACGTATACTGTTACGGGAACATCCGCTGCAGGTTGTACCAATACAGCAATTGCTACAATTACAGTAACTCCAATACCAACGGTAACCGTAACCTCTCCAAGTATATGCTTCGGTGCAACGGCAACGATTACTGCAGGAGGAGCTACTACCTACACATGGAGTGCGGGAGCAACTTCTTCGGGAGCAACAACAGCAACAGCATCACCTGCAACAACAACGACTTATACAGTTACAGGAACGAGTTCAGGATGTGTAAATACAGCTGTTACAACTGTTACAGTTAATCCTCTTCCAATAGTTACTGTTAACTCTCCAAGCATATGTCCTGGAAGTACTGCAACATTAACAGCGGGAGGTGCAACAACCTATTCATGGAGTGCAGGAGCAGTCCCAGCAGGAGTTAATACGGCAACAGCATCTCCTTTAGTAACTACAACCTATACAGTAACAGGAACATTATTAGGATGTGTTGCAACCGCAACATCAACTATTTCAATCAACGCTTCATTGACTGTTGACGCGGGACCTAACGATACAGTTTGTTTCGGAGGAAGTACACCACTGACAGTTACTCCCAATGGTGCAGGTTTCACATATAGCTGGACACCTGTAGCTGGCTTAACCTCAACTAATATTTTCAATCCTTCAGCGAATCCAACAACAACAACAACGTATGTTGTTGTTGTAACAGATATTAACGGTTGTTCAGGAAATGACAACGTTACAATATATTCCGATTCACAAATAAATTCAACGGTTAGCGGAATTAACATTACTTGCAACTCTGCTTGCAATGGTTCTACTGCTGTTTCTGCAATAGGTGGTTCTAATATCTACACTTATCTTTGGAGTAATGCTATAACATCGGCAACCAACTCTTCACTTTGTCCGGGATCATATTCTGTAACCGTTACAGATAATTGGGGCTGTACAGCAACAGGAAGTACTTCAATTACTCAACCAACTTTATTAACTGCTGCTATAACTGCATCTACACCCGTAACATGTAACGGTGCATGTAACGGAACAGCAACTGTTGCCGGATCTGGCGGAACAATTGGCGGTGGGTATACCTATTCATGGAATACTGTTCCTATTCAAACAAGTGCAACTGCAACAGCGATGTGTGCAGGATCATATACTGTAACAGTGAGAGATGCAAACAATTGTACAAGTACAACAACTATTACAATTTCAGAACCATCTGTTTTAACCTCATCCATTACTGCACAGACAAACGTTAACTGCTTTGGCGGAAGTACTGGAAGTATAACTGTTTCCGGATCGGGAGGCACTCCTTCATTTACATATTCAATAAATGGTGGGACTACTTTCCAGGTAAGTGGAACGTTCACAGGTTTATCTGCAGGTACATACAGTATCATTGTTAAAGACGGGAACAATTGTACTGTCGCACAAGCGGTGACAATTACTCAACCGACAATAGTAACCTCTTCCATAACATCCCAAACCAATGTAAGTTGCTTTGGCGGCAATACAGGAAGTGTTACGATTTTAGCCGCTGGCGGAACAATCGGATATACATACTCTATAAACGGAGGTGTTACTTTCCAGTCAAGTGGAACATTCAACTCATTAACAGCGGGTGCATATGCAATAATTGTAACCGATGGCAACGGATGTACAATCAATCAGCCGGTTACAATTACACAGCCAACCCAAGTTACAGTAACTGCAACTAAAGTTGATGCAACTTGTGGTGCAGCGAATGGTTCATTAACCGCTACAGGATTAAACGGAACACCCGGCTACACATACTCTGCAGGAGGAGCGTTTCAGGCAAGTGGAACATTCACAGGACTGGCAGCAGGAACCTATACGGTTACTGTTCAGGATCTAAACAACTGTACAAATACCACAACTATTACGATTGTTGATTTAAGCGGATTAACTGCTTCAATATCCGCACAAACGAATGTCAGCTGTAATGGAGGAACAAATGGAAGTGTTACAATAACTGCTTCCGGCTCAACCGGTCCATATCTGTATTCGATCAATGGCGGTGCCTTAGGTGGATCGGGTACTTTTACGGCTCTGTCTCAGGGAACATATTCAGTTGTGGCACAAGATGGTAATGGATGTACAATCAGCGTTCCTGTTACAATTACACAACCCACAGTTTTAGCTGGAAACATCAGTTCACAAACGAACATTAGTTGCTTTGGTTTAAGTAATGGCAGCATTACTGTTGCTGCAGCAGGAGGAACAACTACTTATACCTATTCAATTGATGGAGGTGCATTTGTTGCCAGTCCTACATTTACGGGATTAACAGTTGGCGCACATACCATTATAATAAGGGACTCAAACAACTGTACCGTTAGTGTACCTCTTACAATTACACAGCCCACGGCATTAACATTAGTTACCACAACAACGAATGCAACGTGTATTGCAGCAAATGGTTCAGCTACTGTAACGGCATCAGGAGCAACACCAACCTATACATACTTATGGTCAGGAAGCGGGGCATCAACTGCTACTAACGCTGCAATCACTGCAGGAAACTACACCGTTACCGTAACAGATGCGAATGGCTGTTCACAAACTTCAACAACTAGTGTTGGACAAAATCCAGGAGCCACAGCTGTTATTTCTTCAAGCACAAACGTTACCTGTACGGCTTCAAACAACGGAACGGCAACAGTTTCAATGGGAGCTGGAGCTACTCCTCCATTCATTTATGCATGGAATCCAGGATCACAAACAACAGTAACGGCATCAGGATTAGCACCTGCAAGTTATACTGTAACGGTTACTGATGGAAATGGATGTATTTCTACTGCATCTGTTATTATTACAGAACCGACAATATTAACTCAAACATTTACATCATCTAATATTTCTTGTTTTGGTGGTTCAGATGGAAGCATCACCATTAATCCTGCTGGAGGAACACCAGGTTATACTTATTTATGGACACCTGGAAGTTACACAACACAAACAATATCAGGATTATCTGCAGGAACATATACGTGTATTTATACTGATGCGAATGGTTGTCAAAAAACGGGATCCGTAACAATAACCGAACCGGCTGGTATGAATTTAACTTCAGCTCAGGTAGATGCAACTTGTAATATGGCAAACGGAAGTGCAACAATTTCTGCAGGAGGGGGAACAGGACCATATTCTTATTTATGGAGTGACCCTGCAGCACAAACAACGACTACTGCCTCAGGATTACCATCTAACACTTATGTTGTTACGGTTACAGATGCCAATGCATGTACACAAACACTTTCAGTAACAATTAATAACTTAGCAGGACCGGTTGCAACATTGTTTGCAACAAATAACGTTTCTTGTTTCGGTCAAAATGATGGAAGTGCTACTGTTATCGTTAGTGGCGGAACAATTCCATTCACTTTCCTTTGGAATAATGGTCAAACATTACCTACTGCAACAAATTTAATTGCTGGAACCTATACACTAGTTGCAACAGACGCCAACGGTTGTATTGCTTCAACATCAGCAACCATAACTGAACCAATATTATTAGACCTTGCCATTGCTGGCACAAACCCAACTTGTTTCGGTGCTTGTGACGGAACATTAATCTCCAACACTTTTGGTGGTACTGCTCCATATACATATTTATGGAACCCGGGGGGCGTTACTACACCTTTCACATTAGGATTATGTGCAGGAACGTATACGCTTCAGGTAACGGATGTTAATGGGTGTACTGCATTTAAACCGGCAACACTAACGGCACCAACAGCTGTTACAGCCGCTACAACGTCTACAAATGTAAGCTGCAGTGGCTTGTGTAATGCTACAGCAACAGCGAATGCGTTAACTGGAACAGGTCCTTTCACATATTTATGGAGCGATATTAATGCTCAATCAACTCAAACAGCTACAGGATTATGTTCAGGAACTTATACCGTGACCGTAACTGATGCAGGAGGCTGCACCGCAACTGCAACTGCAGTTATTACAAGCCCGGCTTCAATGATCGCATCAATAACAACGATTGGAAATGTAACATGTTTCGCTGCTTGTGATGGTTATGCAACAGCAACGGTGACAGGTGGATCCGCACCTTATAATTACTTATGGATGCCAACAAGTACTGCAGGGGCATCTGTAAACAATCTTTGCGCTGCAAACTATACAGTAACTGTTACAGATGCAAATGGATGTACGGCATCCACAACAGCAAATATTACTGAACCATTTGCATTGGTTGCGTCTATAACAAGTACAAATGTCACGTGTTACAATGCTTGTGATGCAACGGCAAACGCTGTTTATACAGGAGGTACGGGACCTTTCACATTCCAATGGACACCGACATTTCAAACAACACCAAACATCACAGATATTTGTGACGGTGTTCATAATCTTACAGTTATAGATGGAAACGGTTGTACTGCTTCAGCTTCTGTTGTAATTACACAGCCTACAATTTTAGCCGTTTCAACAACAACTACAAATTCAAGTTGTGGAAATGCAGATGGATCAGCTTGTGCTGCTGTAACAGGTGGTTTACCTCCATTCTCATATTCATGGAACGATCCATCCACACAAACTACAATTTGTGCATCTAATATCAATGCAGGTGTTTATACGATCTCTATTACTGATGGTAACGGATGTAGCATTACGGGTGTTGCTAACGTTAATGACAATACCGCTCCTGTGGTTACAATCCCTACCAGTACAGATGTAACATGTGCCAGTGCAGCAAATGGTAATGCGCAGGCAGCCATCGTTGGCGGGATTGTGCCTTATATTATTTCATGGTCTCCAACCGGACAAACAACTTCATTTATCAGTGGATTGTCAGGTGGAATTTACTCCGTTACCGTTACGGATTCAATTGGTTGCGTTGGAACAACTTCTGTTACAATTAATGAACCGGCTCCTTTAGTTTCCGGCATCCTTGCTACAAGCAATGTGAGTTGTTTCTTAACATGTGATGGAACAGCTACAGTTGGTGCAGGAGGAGGAACAGCTCCCTATACTTATCTATGGAACGATGCCGCTACACAAGCTACTCAAACGGCAACAGGCTTATGTGCAGCTGGATACACCGTAACAATTACTGATGTGAATGGGTGTATCAGTACTAGTTCGACAACAATAACGTCACCTCCTGCAATTAACATTGCTGTAGTTTCAACAACAAACGTCAGTTGTAATTCAGGAAACAATGGTGCAATAAATCTTAATATTACAGGTGGAACACCAGGCTATACGTATACATGGACTCCAAGCGTTGGTTCCGGACCAATGGTTTCAGGATTGGTAGCAGGTATTTACACGGTAATAGTAACAGATCAAAATGGTTGTTCAAATACAATGAATTTCAACATAACACAACCAACAGCAATAACACTTTCCACAATTTCAAATCCAAGTACATGTGGAAATGCGAATGGATTTGTTTCTGTTACTCCATTAGGAGGAACTCCTGTCTATACTTATTTATGGAATGACCCTTCCAACCAAGCAACAGCAATTGCTACCTCATTATTAGCGGGTGCATATAATGTTGTTGTTACCGATTCACACGGATGTACAGCAGATACTTCAATAGTATTACTCGACCACTCAAGCCCTACACTTGATCCATTTGCATTCACTGAGCCTTTATGTTATGGAACAGCTCTAGGTTCTGCAACTGTATTCCCTGTGGGTGGTCAACCATTGTACTCTTATTCCTGGTCAGGTATCGGATCACAAATTACTCAAACAGCTACAGCATTAGTTGCAGGTACTTATACCGTTACCGTTACTGATGCGAACGGATGCAGTGTTACAGGATCTGTTACCGTTACAGAACCTTCCTCTACTGCTATAATTGTTAGCCCTACTGATACAATCTGTATTGGGGAAAATGCACAAATATACGGTGCGGGGTATGGTGGAACACCATCCTATACGTACTTCTGGGTTCCTGCCACTTTTGTTGGAGCGGGACCGCATATAGTAAACCCAACAACAACTTCTACTTATGACGTATTTTTAACGGATGCAAATGGTTGTGTATCTCCAACAGAAACAATTACCTTATTTGTAAATCCTCCGGTAACTGTTTCGGCTTCGGATGTTAGTGTTTGCAGTGGAAGTTTTGTAACGATATCTGCATCTGCTTCAGGTGGTAATGGCGGACCATATACCTATACATGGAGCAATGCTGTAATTGGTGCTTCACAAAGTGTTTCTCCTTCTCTTGCTTCTTCACCAATGGATTATTTTGTAATTGTTGATGACGGCTGTTCATTCTTGGCGACAGACACAGCGACAGTAACGGTGAATCCACTTGCAATATCTTTGATGCTGGCAAGTGACACCGCAGGATGTGAAGATTTCACGGTAACATTTAATGCGGTGAGTGATATCGGAACAAGTTACTCTTGGAATTTTGGAGATGGAAGTCCCAATCAAATAGGAGAACCGGTAACACACACCTACCTTAATTCAGGATCGTATGACGTTACTTTAACTGTAACGACAGCTCTTGGATGTGTTTCATCCATTTCGAATATGAATTATATTGATGTATTTCCTGCTCCAACTGCATCATTTTCATATTCACCAACATCTGTTACTCAAACTGTTCCCTTAGTTTCATTTACTGACCAAACGATTGGAGCAGGTTCTCCATTTATTTGGAGTTGGGATTTCAACCATCCTTTTGGAATTTTCACTGATACCGTTCAGAACCCTTCATTTTCATACAATGATCCGGGTAGCTATACAGTCCAATTGATTGTTACAAATACTTTTGGATGTACTGATACGGCCTATAACGAAGTAATTGTACTACCCGAATATACATTATATGTTCCCAACGCATTTACACCGATGAACCATGATGGCGTAAATGATACGTTCATGCCTCAAGGTGTTGGAATCGACCCGAATGATTTTGAATTGTTGATTTTTGACCGATGGGGTAGTTTGATTTATAAAACAAA
>JBILYL010000094.1:0-8823 GCA_044377775.1 Bacteroidia bacterium | reverse complement strand
GTTCGCATTAAACTTTCTGTCAGTGTTTCTGATTTTGTATTACCAAGCGTTGTGCTTTCTCCGGATTTTAATTTTGCTAATTCCTCTTTTAAACGTTGTATCTCAACTTCGCTGGTATCTGATTTCGCCTTCAACTTAGCAATCATCTCTTCTATTACTGCATCTTTAGGATCTTCTTTGGCAACTTCTTCTTTTATACCACCGAAAGTATATCCTAATAAAAATTCAGAAGTTGAACCGGTATAAGATTTAACCTTGCTGATTCCTAAATCATAAGCATAACCTACAGATATATTTTTATAGCGTAATCCAGCGCTGATAGCAATTGCGTAGTTGCTATGATAAGTAACACCTACCCAACCAATTTTCTTCCAATCCAATACAACATTCGCATCGTACTGAAAAACAGACCCGGTTGCATAACGCACCATTATTAAAGGATAAACAGTGATCTCCTTTTCTTTAACAACATCGAATACATATTTTACAGATCCTTGGTAATGACGGGCGAAAGTATAATAACTGCTCTCATTATCTGTTTTTTTATACCGGATAGAATTCCCAATGATCTGTGGAGCACAAAAACCGATCTCCAGTTTTTTCCAAGTATATCCCAATCCGAAATCCGCTGAAAAAGCAGTTTTGCTTTGAGACTCGGTAAACAAATAGGGATCATTCGCATCACGCACAACAGCTTTTGAAAAATCGATCTTATTATTAATGACTCCTAGTGCAACTCCAAAAAGCAAATTGCTTTCATCATTGATCTTCAACTTATACGAATAGTTTGCAAAAGCACCAACACGACTTGTGATATCGGTGATATCTGAATATAGATTTAAACCCAAGCCAATATTTTTGGCCTCAATTGGTCCATCCAATGTCAAATAACTTGTTTGCGGAGCTCCGCTTATTCCCGTCCATTGTGAACGGTGAGTTAAATATGAATTTACACGTTCGTGATTCCCTGTAAAAGCAGGATTAGTTACAAACGAGTTGGTGTAATACTGACTGCTGAAAGGAACTTGCTGAGCAATTGTTGTTCCTGTTAATAAGATAAGTGCAGATGATATAATTAAATTCCTCATAGGATATTTTTTTTGTTGTCGTTTTCTGTTTAGTTTTTCTATTTTATGGTTTAGTTAGTGCCTTCTTTCAAGATCGTTATTGCACCTTTATAAACCTTCACATCATTTTCAAATTTAATGATGTAATAGTACGTTCCATCCGGCAATCCTTTTCCGTATGTATTCGTTCCTGCCCAGTTATTATCATACGATTCTGAAGTAAACACTTCTTGCCCTTCACGGTTTACAACGACCACCTGCGTGTTCGGATAATTTTCAATATTTTGAATGATCCATCTGTCGTTAAAACCATCATCATTCGGAGTCATTAAGTTGGAGATCGTTACATTGTAATCCAACACAACTGTAACAGTCATCGTATCCACATCCGAACAACCATTCATGTCTGTACCTATCAATGTATAAACAGTTGTTACAACCGGACTGGCAGAAGGATCCGAAATAGATGCATTTGTTAAGCCAACACTTGGAAACCAAGACCAGGTAATTACTCCTATACCCGATCCTTCCAGATCAATGTTGCTTCCTAAACTTAAATTGATATCAGAACCTGCAGAAACAGATGGATTTGCAAAAACAGAAACATCAACAGAATCCATGGCAAAACAACCGGTTAAAGTATCACTGATCGTTAGTGAAACAGTTCCTGCTGTGATCAGTGTAATAGACTGAGTAGTGTCAGTTGTGCTCCATAAATAATCAAAACCTCCGGCAACTCCCGTTAATGAAACAGAATCACCGATACAGAATTGTAGCGGACCACTTGCAGTAATTGTGGAAGAAGGAAGCGCATTTACAAGAACTGTAACCGTTGCAGTATCCAAACAACCAAGATTTGATGTTAATAATAATGAAGAAACAAATGTTCCTGCTGATCCATATGTATGAGCGGGAGCAGGAGACAATGAATTATTTCCATCACCAAAATCCCATTGATTAAACTGTATAAATCCTGAAAGGATTGTTGACGTATTCGTAAATGTGGTCGTATTCCCATAACAAACAGTATCTGCAGAGAAAACTGCAACTGGTTTTGGATAAACAACAACCGATGTAGGAGTTGATGAAATAGGCCCACAAACACCACTTTGAACGATGGCTAAATACCACGTTGTATCAACTAAATTTAAATATGTTTGAGAAGCAGTTGTATTTACGATAGGGCTCCAGGTAAGTCCACCATCAATAGATGATTGCCATGTTTGAATTGCTCCGGAATATCCGGTTAAGTTCAATGTTCCGGAATTAGCTCCTTCACAACCTGCAGTCGCACCTGAAATAATTCCACCGCCAGAAGCAGGATCAACCGTTATAGTATCAATATTAGAAACCGTTCCTAAACAAACACCGCTATTTACAAATGCTCTATAATAAGTAGTAGCTGTTAAATTCAAATACGATTGAGATGCAGTTGTATTGGAAAGAGCAAACCAGGTCACACCATCGATTGATGTTTCCCAATTAATAATAGAACCAAGATAACCAACTAAATTAAGCGTTCCACTGTTTGCACCTCCACAAACTGTATCGTTTGCAGAAAGTGTTCCGGCAATTGGCGGAGCATCGATTGTAATAGTAGCCGTTAATGAAGTATCATTTGAACAAACACCGTTTGCAACGATTACGCGAAAAATAGTTGTAGTTAATACATTCAAATAATTTTCTGTTGCTGTAGTATTTGCTATTGCTGTCCAGGTTGTACCACCATCAACTGACGATTCCCAAAACTGTATTGCTCCCAGGTATCCGAATAAATTTAAGCTGCCACTATTCGCACCCCCGCAAGCATTCGTACCACCGGATATTGATCCACCGACAGAAACAGCATCGACAGTAAGAGTTGCTGTACTAGAAAGAACTGATGCACAAGAATTGTTTTGAACGATTGCTCTGAATACAGTTGTAACAGTTATGTTCAGGTAAACATATGTTGGAGTTGTATTACTGATCGAGATCCAGTTAATACCTCCGTCAGTAGAATATTCCCAGCCCATAACATTACCCGTATGACCGCTTAATGTTAATGTTCCTGAATTATTTCCAAAACAAACATTTGCACTAGCAGAAATAATTCCTCCAACGGATGGAGCCTCAACAGTAATTGTATCAATTGAAGACAAGACAGCAGAACATGCTCCACTTGTTACATTTGCCTGATAGTAGGTTGTCGCTACAATATTAAGATACGATTGTGATGTAGTTGTATTGACAATATTCGTCCAGGTAATTCCATCTGTAGAAGATTGCCAATTGCTCACCGATCCGGTTTGACCACTTAAAGTTAAGGTCCCACTGTTTGATCCACTGCAAACGGTGTCGTTCGATGATACAGTTCCACCAACAGAAAGAGGACTAACAGTAATTGTTACCGTACCGGAATTTGTTGCAGCGCAAGCACCGCTTTTTACATTAGCCCGATAAATAGTTGTTGCAGTTAAATTCAAATAGGATTCTGAAGTTGTAGTGTTTGCAATATTTGTATAAGTAGCACCACCATCAGTAGAAAACTCCCAGTATAAAACAGTTCCAGTATTTCCTGACAAGGTTAATGTTCCACTGTTTGCCCCGCTGCAAACGGTTGCTGCAGCAGAAATGGTTCCACCAACAGAAACAGGATTAACAACAATTGAATCTATTGTAGAATAGATTGCAGAACAACCTGCACTTGTCACCAATACCCTGAAATAACGGGTAGCCGTTAAATTCAAATACGCTTGTGTAGTAGTTGTATTCGCAATGTTTGTCCAGGTAACTCCAGCGTTTGTTGAATATTCCCATCTTGTTACAGAACCGGTATTTCCGGCCAATGTTAAATTTCCTGAATTTGTTCCACTACAAACTGTTGTTCCGCCTGAAACTGTTCCTCCCACAGATGGAGGATTTACCGTAATTGTTGCTGGAGTTGTATTGTAAACAGAATCACAAGCACCACTCTTTACACAAACGCGATATTTTGTAGTTTGAGTTAAATTTAAATACGACTGAGAGTTAGCAGTGTTTGCAATATCTGTCCAGACAGAAAAAGGACTGACAGAAAATTGCCACCTTTTTATTGTACCAACACGACCGGCAACTGTTGAGTTTACATTCCCGGAATTCACACCACTACAAACTGTTGTAGAACCGGTAAGAGTTCCCGCTACTGAAACCGGATTGATCGTCATCACAGCACTAGAAGACGTATCGGATGCACATACACCATTTTGAACCTGAGCTCTGTATTTGGTAGGGATTGTTAAATTGAGATAACTTTGTGAAGTAGTGGTGTTAGAGATGCTAATCCAGGTAGTTCCACCGTCAACTGAATATTCCCAGTTAAGAACCGATCCTGTATGTCCTGCCAAGGTCAATGAACCTGAATTGATTCCGATACAAACATTGGTTCCACCGGAAACAGTTCCACCATCAGATGGTGCAACCGAATTTACAAGATAGCCAACTGTAGCATCATTCGTTGTATTAATATCGGTGGCTAAAGTAGTATATGCCGTAAATGTATACGCTCCGGCAAGAGAAAGATTAGCCGGAACAACAAATGTATAGGCAATTGTTGTATTTGAAGTAAAGAAAGGAAACGTAACTCCAAGATCGGTGACAGCTGCCCCGCCATTTATAGTATAGGACAGATCCAAAGGCACACCACTCAAATCGGTGAGTCCGATATTTTTGACATTCACTGTAACGTTGGATGTCGCACTTAACGAGCATCCCGAAACAGGAGCGGTGATCGCAATTACGCTAACGTCCTGCGCGAATGCGAATTTTCCAAGAAATAAAAGGAAAGAGAGAGTAAAGATTTTTCTCATAAAGCAGTTTTGAGTAGATTATTAATGGTTTGTTTTTATTAAAAAGAACCGAAGCTTTTTACGATCATTCCGGTTTTAAAGTTACGAATATACTAAAATTCAGATTGAATGCTCAGGGTGTACTCAATGATACTGGAATTATCCTCCCATTCATTACACGATGTGCATTTAGCACAAAATCAGACACATAAACCGCCATCTCCGTTGCAGAAACAGGTGCTTTATAACCAGGAAATGCTTCATTGAGCATCTCTGTCTGAACAGCACCTAAAGCCAAGCAGTTGAAAGCAATGTTACGATCCTTAAATTCTTCTGCCAAACACTCCGTTAAGCAGACCAATGCCGCTTTACTTGAACTATAAGCCGACAAACCTGCGAACTTAGCGCTTCCCTGAAACCCACCGACACTGCTAATATTTACGATATGTGACTTTTCCTTTTCATTCATTATAGGCAGAACTCCCTGAATCATCCGGACAACGGAAAATACATTCACGTTATAGACATACTCGAGGTCAGCAGATGTAATTTCTGAAAAAGGCTTATTGACAAGTGTTCCTGCATTATTTACCAGTGCATCTATCGTTTGTGTTTTCTGTTTAAGAGTAGCGATTAGCATTTCAACTTCAGCAGGTATACTAAGGTCACAAGGTATAATGATCACGTTATCATTTATACATTCTTTTTTCAGTTGCTCCAGCTTTGAAAGATTGCGTGAAACAGCAAAAACTGTATTGTCGGCAGCAGCACTAAATTGCTTTACCAGCTCAAATCCGATTCCTCTGCTGGCTCCTGTTACAACTATTTTCATTTTCAAGCGTTTTATATATATAGTCAAAGAAAAGCATTTTTTCCTTAACTTTACATATCCATCATATGAACAAAGTCATATTAAATACCTGCATTATTCTCTTAAGTATAGGATCGTTGAATTCTATTGCTCAGGATAGTTCGATGATCCGAAAACATCCGCCAAAGAAAAATTTCATGGATAATGTTTTTATCGGGGGAAATTTGGGTGTACAATTTGGAACGGTCACCTTTGCCGACATCTCTCCATTAGTTGGTTATCGGTTCACTAAAAAAATTTCAGCAGGTATTGGTGCAACCTATCAATACTATCATTATAAAGATAAATATTACGATTTCGAAACAAATGTATACGGAGGAAGAGTTTTTGGAAGATACAATTTTACAGATTATTTATTCGGACATCTGGAATACGAATATCTTAATTTGGAAGCCTTTGACTTTTATCGCAGAAGAGTGGACGTTGGGAGTTTAATGGCTGGTGCAGGTTACATTCAACGGATTGGTGACCGTGCAGGAATTGTGGCGATGGTATTATACAACTTTACCGAATCGGTTTATACCCCTTACCAAAATCCAATTTTCAGAGTAGGAATTGTTTTTGGTTTATAAACGATTATTCGAAAACCGGTAAGCCTCTTTGATTCGGATCTGTATTAAAACTATTAATTGCCATCACGCGCCATCTTTTGGCAGCTTCTGCATTTAATATATCCAAAACAGGATATTCATCTTTCAAAACAACAGCATCATTCAAATCTATATTTTTGACATCGATAAAATCGGGATGTGGTTGAATGTTTCCCAATGCTGCATAAAATAATATATTCCGTTGATCAGGATTCGGATCTGTCGATAATGCTTCCACATTAAAACCAGCCGACTGAAATGTTTTATAAACGGAGCGCATGGATTTACCGATGCTGCCTTCAAAATAACCTAAACTATTCACAAATACAATTCCACCCGGATTTAACATTCCTTTCAATTCGGTGAGCGACTCTTGTGTAAAGACATGATTCGGTGGATCTTCTCCTCTGAACATATCCATCACAATCACATCGTATTTCTTTTTACAATTCCGGATAAAATGCCTTCCATCATCCACATTTATCTTCACCTTATCGCTCAGATAAAAATAATTACGGGCAACATCCGCTATGCGTTGATCCAATTCGCACACCTCCACATCAAAGCCTTTTTCAGAAAGTTTTTTTGCGATACTGCCTCCTCCCAATCCGATCAATAATGCTTTGGATGATTTCGGAAAAGAATCTACGTAATCAGAAATACGGTAAACGTAGGTGAAATATTTTTCTTCCCCTTTTGATTCATCGGCCAATGAATCGTACATGGTTTGAGAAACACGGTTTACAAACAACCAACGGCTGTGACCGTCCATTACGGTATCTTTATTATAGTGTGGATAATCTAACACAATGATTTGTCCGAGCAGTCCTTCGGCCGTATACAGGCGTTTTATATTGCTGGAGAAATTATAATTGACAGAAAAAAGTGCCCAACAACAAAGCAAAAAAAAACCTGCTGCTTTTCCCAATTGCTGCTGCTTAATAATAACGATGAGGGGAATCAATCCCAAAACGATGCCGGTAATGATTGCCGGTTTTGTTAAACCGAAATTAGGAATGATATAAAAACCAAACATAAACGTTGCGAGAATTCCACCGACAGTTGAAATGGCGTAAATGGCACCAGCCGCTTTCCCCGACTGATCAACATCTGTTGTGATTGCCCGGATGATCAAGGGCGAAACCATCCCCATCATAAACACGGGTGGAAATAAAATGCAGGATGCCGAAACGATAACTGAAGGAATAAGGCTGTGTGATCCAACAAGCCACAAGATCATTTTAGAGGAAAAGGGCATAAATACTGTAAATGCCGCTGCAGCGATGATGACATAATATAAGGTCAGGGGATTTTTACTTTTATAAGAAAGGATTCCGCCAACATAATAGCCAACCGCCAAACCTCCCAGCGTAATTGCCAAGACACTCGCCCACACATATAAGGAAGAACCAAAATAGGGAGCAAGCATTTTTGCACCTAATAATTCGGCAGCCATTACGGAAGCGCCTTCAATAAATGAAAGTAGGAAATAGAAATTTTTATTTTTATACAATTGCATCATTCAGGTATGAACCACTACCATTTAAAAACCAAATATAAAGAAGATTTTTCAGAATAAATTATTTTTCATTTTCTGGAACATGCAGCGCAAGCAGATTATTCAGATACCTTGTGCAGAAAAGCGCAGTACGCTATATCCAGCACTATTTTTATTTACTGGTGCAAAGATGACAAACGTTTATTTTTTCCCTGCTTCCAGATTCCAATTTACCCATGCATCCATCTGTTCTGCAGAATTGGGACGAAGAATAATTTCTCGTTTATGATCTAACAGAAACATGGTTGGCGTAGCAAATACGTAATAATTCTTTACAATATCGCTGTTCCATTTTTGATAATCGCAGACTGAAATAAAGGGAAATATTTTTACAAAATTTGTAAAAAGCACCTTACTTTCATCGAGCGAAACAAATACCACTTCAACATCCAGTGCTTTCCATTTGTAATACTGTTTTGCAATTGCAGGAAGTTCCTCCAAGCATTTAGGACACCAGCTCGCTCCAAAAACAAGCAATGTATACTTGCTCTTCAGCTCAGAAAGTTTTTTCGGAAAAGTAACAGAATCATACGTGGGGGCGAACTTATCGCTGTTAAAAAGAATATCGGGAGCAAGGTTCCCTTTTTTCATCGTGCGGTACGTTTCCAACTGCTTGGCAAGGTCGCTGTTGATGGTGCAACTTGTTTCATTCAATACTTTTATTGCCAAATACTCGGAAGCTTGAAATAAGCTGTGTCGCTCCAATAAATCAAAAAGGTAATCGGTTATTTCGTTCAATTTTTTCTCGTCTTTGATCAGATAAACCATCATCGCATCAATGGAAAACTTCATTTCAATGAATACCGAATCGATTGGTTTGCCGCAATTCTCTAACAACCAGAAATGACTTTCAATGGCATCTTTGAACAAACCACTTTTATAAAGACGTTGATCTGTATAATCCATTTTTCTGAAAGCAGCAATCGTTGCA
>JBILYL010000093.1:0-8838 GCA_044377775.1 Bacteroidia bacterium | reverse complement strand
TAGTATTACAACGGCATTGATTTCAAAGGCAGTAACTCCTGTCATCGTTGTTCCTGAAAATGCAGCTTTCCGCTTACCTAAAAAAATAACATTCGCATGCGACTATAATTTGGCACAGACAACTGCAGTTCTTGATCCCTTAAAAAAGTTTGTAAAAACATTTGATTCGGAGGTTATGATACTCAACCTATTGAAGGAAAAGGAAGTGATGAATACTCAAAAGGCATCTATAGGCATTATTTTGGAAAATTTTATGGAGGATGTAACGCACAACTATTACTTTGAAGAGGATGAAGATTTTATCCACGGAATTGTTAATTTTGTTGAGAAACATTCCACCGATCTTATCGCGATCGTTCCTCATAAACATAGTTTTATTCAGAATTTGTTCAAAGAAAGTCATACAAAAAGATTGGCATTTCACTCTAATATCCCACTGCTGACAATTCCGGAAAGAGTAAAGTAATCCATAGAAACACTGATTTGTTTATGATATAGCTCATTTAGTATTTTGGATAGGACTAATGGTTATTTTAGTAGGTTACCCGGCAGAGATAATTTTGTCGTTTTATTACTAAAAAAAGAAATTAATAATTCCTTACTATTTAATGAAAGCTACTAAAACAATAAAAATATACAAGGCAAATATTTTTGAAAAATTTGCCCGCAGTGCAACTGTTTTCACAGGTACAACCACTTCTTTTATGCTTGCCGTTTCCATTATTGCAATCTGGTTGATTACCGGACCATTATTTGGTTTTTCAGACACCTGGCAATTGGTTATCAATACAGGAACTACAATCATTACTTTTTTAATGGTTTTTTTGATTCAGCGGACTCAAAATAAAGATTCCAAAGCAATTCATTTGAAGTTGAATGAGTTAGTAGCTTCTTTAAAAGGTCCAAGTAACAGGCTCGTTGATGTTGAAGACCTGACAGAGGGTGAACTCGAAATATTATCTGCTTTCTATAGGAATTTAGCACAGCTTGCTAAAAAGGAACGAGACCTGTCTGTTTCACATTCAATAGAGGAGGCAAAGGAATTACACCGTTCAAAATATAAATAAATATGAAAAATATCATATTTTTTATTGACCTGCGTCATATTTGATTTACATAATTACAGGCAATTTTGTTTTCATAAACCAATAGATAAAAACTATGAAAACTAGAAAAATTTATGGACTTATTTTAATTGCTTTGGTCTTTGCTTTCCCTTTCAGGTATTCCGTATTAAGTCCTGCTTCTTCGAATACCGTAAACCTTATGTGTATGCTTGCAACCATTTTAGGAACACTGGCGTTTATGGGTATGACTATTACCGATGGAAAAGAAAAACATTAACAATGGATATTAATATCGGAAAGTCTGATAAAATCATTCGTGTTTTATTAGGTTCTATTGTGATTATTCTTGGTGCACAATTGAATGGTGTTTGGGGTGTATTTGGAATAATTCCAATTATAACTGTTCAGGTAGGTATTTGTCCGCTTTATTTACTTTTAGGAATAAATACGGTTACCAAAGATGCCCTCATTAACAAAAAGTAACCCGTTCTCTTTATGCAGTTAAATTATCAAAAGCAAAAGGTAGAAAATCAGGTTCAATGCTATCATTGCGGAGAACCTGTTAATGCTACTCCAATTGTATTTGATCAAAAATATTTTTGTTGTGATGGCTGTAAACTTGTTTATGAGCTTTTGAATGAAAATAATCTTTGCACCTATTACTCTCTTAATTCTACCCCCGGCATTCATTTTAATAAGACAATTCCTTCGGAACGGTTTACCTATCTGGATAATGAGGAGGTAAAGCGAAAACTTATTCATTTCATTGAAGGGAATGAGGTACATGTAACATTTTATATCCCTAAAATGCATTGCAGTTCATGTATCTGGCTATTAGAGAATTTACAAAGGCTAAATACAGGAGTGATCAGTTCAACCGTTAATTTTTTGAAAAAAGAAGTTACAGTTGTCTTTATGGACAATGCCGTTAAATTATCCGGAATCGTTGAACTGCTAACCAATATTGGCTATGAGCCATTGATAAGTTTAAATGATCTCGAGCATAAAAAAGAGAAAAAAGCAAATAAAGAAGGAATCATTAAAATTGGTATTGCCGGATTTTGTTTTGGAAATATCATGATGTTGAGTTTTCCTGAATACTTTTCATTGGGTAATTTTTATGACCAGCATGAATTGACAAAGTTTTTCGGAATGATAAATTTAATGCTTTCCTTACCTGTTTTCTTTTATAGTGCTTCTGAGTTTTTTATTTCCGCCTGGAAGGGAGTCAGACAGAGTTTTTTAAATATTGATCTTCCTATCGCTTTCGCTATCCTGATAACTTTTACAAGAAGTATCTTTGAAATTATCAGCGGAACCGGTGCCGGTTATTTGGACTCTATGAGTGGAATCGTTTTTTTTATGCTTATAGGCAGATATTTTCAAAATATAACTTACGACAATCTTTCGTTTGAGCGGGATTATAAATCATATTTCCCAATATCTGTAGCAATGCTAAAGGATAAAAAGGAGTTGAGTATTCCCGTTTCTGATTTAAAAAAAGGTGATCGAATACTTGTAAGAAGTAACGAGATCATTCCTGCTGATTCGATTCTGAAATCAGACAGCACTTATATTGACTATAGTTTTGTAACAGGAGAATCGCGTCCTATAAAAAAGATCCAAGGTGAATTGATTTATGCCGGTGGACGGCAATTACAAGGTGCAATTGAACTTGATGTTGAAAAGGAAGTATCACAAAGTTATTTAACACGTCTCTGGAATAAGGATTCCAGTGATGCAATTGCGAGTGATTCACAATCATTCATCCATAAAGTAAGTAAATATTTTACGATCGTACTTTTTATGATCGCGTTGAGCGGCTTTTTATATTGGACTTTTTCATCTGATCTGAACAGAGGATTAAATGCATTGACCGCTGTTTTAATTGTTGCTTGCCCATGTGCATTATTATTGTCAGCGACTTTTACGAATGGGAATATGTTACGCATTTTCGGCAGGAATAAATTTTACATAAAAAATGCTATGGTCGTAGAGAAGTTAGCGAAGATAGATACCATCGTATTTGATAAAACGGGAACCATAACACATGGCTCAAGTGTAAAATTTATAGGCATGCAGCTAAGTAAAGAAGAAAATGCGATTGCTGCATCCGTTTCTTCCAATTCACTTCATCCTTTGAGTAGAAAAATTTGTGAGCACTTTTCCTCCGACCTGAAATATACGGTTCAAAATTTTGAAGAAATTCAAGGCAAAGGAATGAAAGCATTTGTTAATGGATTGCATGTTTTAATGGGGTCTGAGTATTTTGTTACTGGAAATCGAAGCACACAAAACAGCACCACAAGTAAAGTGTTCTTTTCATTGGACGGAAATGTTTTAGGTTATTATAGTATTAATAGTTCTTATAGAACAGGAATTACTGATTTGATCAAAGACTTAAGCAAGACTTATAATGTACATCTTATTTCTGGTGATAATGACGCTGAAAAAGATGTACTTCAAAAAATTATTCCATTTGAAAATCTTCATTTCAATCAAAATCCGGAAGATAAACTGGAATATATAAAATCTCTTCAGCGAACAGGGAATAAGGTCATTATGTTGGGGGATGGCTTGAATGATGCCGGTGCTTTGGTTCAGAGTGATGTCGGGATATCTGTATCTGATGATATAAATAATTTTTCACCTTCCTGTGATGCCATTTTGGATGGTGATTCATTCAAAAAGATCAAACAATTGCTACAGTTTTCAAAAAGTGGTAAAAATATCATCATCATTAGTTTTGTTATGTCCATTTTATATAACCTGGTAGGCATATTTTTTGCTGTTCAGGGGCATCTATCTCCGGTTATTGCGGCCATACTTATGCCTGCAAGCTCCATCTCAATTGTATTACTTACCACTATTGCGAGTTCACTTTTTTCCAGAAAAAGCGGTTTATAGTTTGTTGTGAAGGGCACTCTTTCAGTATCCATTTTTTCTTCTGTATTCCTTTCTTTTTAAAGTGTTGATAGCTATCCTGTTTTAGTCTTTTTGGACTTAAATATTTGCATTATAGTATAATAAATGAAATGTATGGTTTTTAAAAACATGAAATTAATCATACGAAATGCTGACTACCCTCATAAATGGTTTGAGGGGCAGTACATAATTTTGAAGCGTAAATAATAGTAAAAAATGAGCGCATTATTCGTATTAATAAGTGTAAGTATAGTTGTGGCAATAGGTTTTTTGGCCGCGTTTATCTGGAGTGTAAGAAGTGGACAATATGACGATGATTATACCCCTTCTGTGAGAATGCTCTTTGACAATGAAACCCCTTCAAAAGAAAATAAATCAATAAAAAAATAAAACAGATTATGGAAGTAGAAAAATTTTCGTACGATAACAAGATTGTAAAACAATTCGCCTTTGCTACAATATTATGGGGCTTGGTCGGAATGTTAATTGGTTTGTGGGTATCATTGCAGTTAATTTACCCAACCCTGAATATTTTACCTCAGACATCCTTTGGGCGTTTAAGACCGTTGCATACAAATGCGGTTATTTTTGCTTTTGTGGGTAATGGAATTTTTATGGGGGTTTATTATTCCCTACAGCGTTTGTGTAAAGCGCGTATGTTCAGTGATAAATTAAGCAAGATTCATTTTTGGGCCTGGCAGTTGATTATTGTCGCTGCAGCTCTCACGCTTCCATTTGGTATTACTTCCGGAAAGGAGTATGCCGAGTTAGAGTGGCCAATTGACATTGCAATTGCGTTGGTTTGGGTGATTTTTGGTTGGAACATGTTTGGTACAATCTTAAAAAGAAGGGAGCGCCATTTATATGTTGGAATCTGGTTTTACATTGCAACGTTTGTAACGGTTGCCGTTTTACACATTGTAAACTCTTTTGAATTACCTGTTTCACTATTTAAAAGTTATTCATGGTATGCTGGTGTTCAGGATGCTTTAGTTCAGTGGTGGTACGGTCATAATGCTGTTGCTTTTTTTCTTACAACTCCTTATTTAGGTTTGATGTATTATTTCATTCCAAAAGCTGCAGAGCGCCCTGTTTACTCTTACCGTTTATCGATCATTCACTTTTGGGCCTTAATCTTTTTATATATCTGGGCAGGACCTCACCATTTATTGTATACTGCACTTCCTGATTGGGCACAATCGTTAGGTGTTGTGTTTTCTATTATGTTGATTGCTCCATCATGGGGTGGAATGATCAATGGTTTGCTTACTCTTAGAGGTGCATGGGATAAAGTTCGTGAAAGTGTTGTGTTGAAATTTATGGTTGTTGCAGTTACGGCATATGGTATGGCCACTTTTGAAGGACCGATGCTTTCATTGAAAAAAGTAAACGCTGTTGCGCACTTTACAGATTGGATCGTTGCACACGTTCATGTTGGAGCATTAGGGTGGAACGGTTTCTTAACATTTGGAATTCTATATTGGTTGATTCCTAGGATTTTCAGAACAAATTTATATTCTGTAAAATTGGCTAACTGGCATTTTTGGTTAGGATCACTAGGTATCTTATTTTATGCTGTACCATTATATTGGGCTGGCTTTACACAATATTTGATGTGGCAGGAATTTACTCCTGAAGGGTTCTTGAAATATTCTAACTTTTTAGAAACCGTTACGCAACTTAGATCGATGTATATCATGCGTTCTTTAGGTGGAACAATGTACTTGGTTGGTTTCATTTTCATGACTTACAATTTAATTAAAACAGTAAGAATGGGTTCTTTGCTTGAAAATGAAGATGCTGAAGCACCTGCACTTGTAAAGAATGAAAAGGCACATGCGGGTGAACATTGGCATCGTTGGATCGAACGCAGACCGATCCAGTTGATGATCGTAAGTTTGGTTGTGATCTTAATTGGAGGTGCAATTGAAATGATTCCTACTTTCTTGGTTAAATCAAATATTCCAACCATTGCAAGTGTGAAACCATATACTCCTCTTGAGTTGCAAGGAAGAGATATTTACATTCGTGAAGGATGTTACACATGTCACTCTCAAATGGTTCGACCTTTGCGTTTTGAAACAGAGCGTTACGGAGAATATTCAAAGGCTGGAGAATTTGTATATGATCATCCGTTTCAATGGGGATCAAAACGTACAGGTCCGGATCTTGCCCGACTTAACAATAAATATCCTGACTCTTGGCATTACAACCATATGTTGGATCCAACTACAATGTCTCCGGGCTCAATAATGCCGGTATATGCTTTCTTGTTGGATGATGCTATCGATACGGCTTCTACTTCGGCTAAAATAAGAGCTATGATAACGTTGGGTGTGCCATATCCTAAAGGTTACGATAAAATTGCAAATGTTGATTTGATGAAACAAGCAGATTCAATAGCTACAAATCTGAAAAAAGATAAGATTGAAACGGCAAGTGACAGAGAGATCATTGCGGTGATCGCCTACTTGCAAAGGCTAGGAAAAGACATTAAAGCGAGTCATAAACCAACTGTAAATAAATAACGTATATGAAATTTATTAACTATTTAGAATCAATAGCGGGAATTGAAGTGTTTCCCTTGATTTCATTAACCTTATTTTTTTCTTTTTTTGTTGTGCTTACAATCTGGGTTTTGAAAGTAGACAAAAAAAGAATTATGGAAATGAAAAATATTCCATTGAACGAATCAAATGAGTCAAAACAGTAATACTATTTTATTTATGAAAAAAAATATTTTCGACAAAATTTCCTTCAACCGTAAGATTACTCTGAAGTATATTCTGACTGGTATGATACTTTTAATAACAATGAGCGGTTTTGCCCATTCGAACATAAAGGACGATAATTATGATACATTATCATTGTTTTCAAATCCTCTCTTTTTGGCAATGCTAAGTATTATTGTTTTGCTGATTATTATTATTTCCGTTTTGGGAGATGTTCTTAAAAATGTTGGTGAAGCAACTAAAGAGAGAAGAAAGAACAATAACAACATGAAGATTGTTGGTGTGGTTTTTGGACTTTTGCTTTTTTCGAGCAAAACATCAATTGCTCAACAAGCTTTTTTGAGTTCCAACGTTGAGGCTGGAATCGGTGGCTTAAGCGAGGGCTTGTTCTTTTTATTGCTGACATTAATAGCTTTAGAATTAGTTATCATTGCTGTACTTATTAATTTGATAAAACTACTTGCAAAAGTAGAAAGAGTAAGCGTTGAAGAGCCTGTGTCTGCAGAAGTAGAAGCACCTTCACTCTTAGAGAAGTTTAATGCGTCTGTTGCAATTGAAGATGAAGGAGCAATTATGTTCGACCATGAATATGATGGTATTCGAGAACTTGATAATGACCTTCCTCCTTGGTGGAAATATGGTTTTTACATGACAATTGTTTTTGCTTTTGTTTATCTGGTGCACTTTCATGTTTCCTCTACTGGCGACCTCCAGATTGCTGAATACAATAAATCTGTAAAGGCTGCTCATGAAGCAAAAGAAGAATATCAAAAATTGATGGCTGATAATGTTTCTGAAGAAAATGTTAAAATGATTACAGACAAACATGAATTACAAGAAGCAGAAAAGATTTATAAAGAAAATTGTGCTGCATGTCACGGTCAACTTGGTGAAGGTGGGGTGGGGCCAAATCTTACTGATAATTATTGGTTGCATGGTGGTAGTTTGAAAGATATATTTACAACAATTAAATATGGCTGGCCTGATAAAGGTATGAAGTCATGGCAGGCAGACTTAACTCCCAAAAAAATCAATGAATTATCCAGTTATATAAAGAACTTATTGGGAACAAATCCTCCTAATCAAAAAGAAAAACAAGGGGAATTGTATTCAGAAGTTGGTGCAATTCAAGATTCGGTTGCCACAGATTCTTCTGCTGTCGATAGTTTAAAAATAATGTTGCCTAAAGTGGATAGTATAAAGGTTGGGAATAAATAAAAAAAATGAAGGAGCAGGATCAAAAAAGTAGCGAGTCGTTTCGTGATTCGATCGGAACAATAGATGAGGAGGGAAAACGGTCATGGATCTATGCACAAAAACCTGCTGGTTCTTTATATAACAAAAGAACGCTCCTGAGTATTGCTTATTTAATTGTATTTTTTTCATTGCCTTTTATTAAAGTAGGGGGAGAGCCGCTTTTCTTGGTCAATATTCCTGCAAGGAAATTTATTTTATTCGGGGCCGTTTTTTGGCCGCAGGATCTTTTTCTTTTTGTATTAGGAATGCTTACGTTCATTGTTTTTATTGTTTTATTTACCGTTGTTTTTGGGAGGGTTTTTTGTGGCTGGGCCTGTCCCCAAACAATTTTTATGGAAATGGTTTTCAGGAAAATTGAATATTGGATCGAAGGTGATGCCAGCCGTCAGAAAGCCTTGAACAAAAAGCCATGGGACTCCGATAAAGTGATTAGAAAAAGTTTAAAAATAAGCGCTTTCTTTTTAGTCTCTTTTGTTATCGCAAATACTTTTTTAGCTTATATCATTAGTGTTGACGACCTGTTTCAATTATATCGCGAAGGGTTAGCCACTAATGTAGGTACTTTTATTTCATTGTTGATATTCACTTCTGTTTTCTTTTTTGTTTATCTGTGGTTCAGAGAGCAGGTTTGTATTGTCGTTTGTCCTTATGGTCGGTTACAAGGTGTTTTACTCGATAAGAATTCTATTATTGTTGCATATGATTATATCCGTGGTGAAAGCAGATCTAAATTTAAAAAGAACGAAGTAAGAACAAGTGGCGATTGTATTGATTGCGCGCAGTGCGTTAAAGTTTGCCCTACTGGAATTGATATCAGAAATGGTACACAATTAGAATGTATTAATTGTACCGCCTGT
>JBILYL010000359.1:0-2930 GCA_044377775.1 Bacteroidia bacterium | reverse complement strand
TATTGCTGAAACTGTTTTCTGGGTGGCCTCCCGACCGGCACATGTGAATATTAATGACATCGTGATCATGCCCACTGTTCAGGCAAACGCAACAACAACGATTCGTAAATAAATGCAAGTATCACGTTACAAATATCAATTAATAAAACGTACTTCTCTTCTCGGAAAAAGTATATTTTTTTTATTGCTTTTTTTTATTGCTTCTTGTTCCTCAAAACAATCGGTAGATCTGATCTTACATAACGGAATGATTTACACGGTCGATTCCTCTTTTTCTAATGCAGAATGTTTTGCTGTTAAAGATGGGAAATTTGTTGCCATCGGATCAAATGAAGAGATCTTATCTAAATACAAGTCGGATAAGATCCTTGATGCAAAAGGCAAAGCAGTTTATCCAGGGTTCATCGATTCGCACTGTCACTTTTATGGCTATGGGGAAGGATTACAAACATTAAATCTGGTAGGAACTAAATCGTTTGATGAAGTAATTGAAAAAGTAATTGAATACGCTAAAACAAACAAATCAGAATGGATCATTGGACGTGGCTGGGATCAAAACGATTGGGATATTAAAGAATATCCAACGCGCTATGAACTGGATAAACTTTTCCCGAATACTCCCTTATTCTTAGAACGTGTTGACGGACATGCCGCAATCGCGAATGGTGCCGCACTAAAAAAAGCAAAGATCGGACTTGATACAAAAGTTTCAGGAGGGATCATTGAAATCGATTTAATCACAAAAGATGAAGGTGAAAAATATGACTGGCTGAAATTCGAAAACGGAGGTGAAACAAAACCGATTAAGTATCCATTAGCCATTACAAGTGGTATATTAGTTGACAATGCCGTTGACTTAGTAAAAAAAGAGATCCCAAAACCATCAAAAGAGTCAATTAAAAATGCGTTGCTTGCTGCACAAAAAAATTGTTTTGCTGTAGGACTCACAACTGTTGATGATGCCGGGTTAGAAAAGAAAATAATCGACAACATAGATGAACTCCAAAAGAGTGGTGAGTTAAAAATGCGCATTTATGCAATGTTGACCGATAATAAAGAGAATGCTGATTTTTATTTAAAAACAGGCCCCTATAAAACAGATAAATTAAATGTTCGATCATTTAAATTCTATGCCGATGGCGCTTTAGGATCGCGGGGCGCCTGCCTGCTTCACCCCTATTCTGACAAACCGGAGCAACAAGGATTTTTGTTAAGCAAAGCTGAACACTTCGACAGTGCAGCTGCATTGATCTACAGTAAAGGATTTCAAATGAATACACATTGCATTGGGGATTCTGCTTCAAGATTAATATCCAAGATCTATTTGAAAAATCTTGTTTCAAATAGTACTGCAAGTCCGGCACCAATCCATTCCAGATGGCGGATAGAACATGCTCAAGTAATCAATAAAGATGATTTAATTTTCTACTCCGGCATCATTCCATCGGTGCAACCAACACACGCTACCTCGGATATGTATTGGGCAAAAGACAGATTAGGAGACGATCGTGTGAAAGAGGCTTATGCTTATAATGAGTTATTAAAAGCAGCAGGAATGATTGCACTCGGCACCGATTTCCCTGTGGAGAATATTAATCCGATGTATACTTTCTACGCAGCAGTAGCAAGAAAAGACCTTAAAGCATTTCCTCAAAATGGCTTTCAAATGGAGAACGCCTTATCGCGGGAAAATACATTACGTGGAATGACGATTTGGGGTGCTTTTGCTAATTTTGAAGAAAAAGAAAAAGGGAGTATTGAAATTGGAAAGTTTGCAGATTTTGTAATTCTGGAAAACGATATTATGAAATGTGAAATAAATAATACTCCTGAAACAAAAGTACTGTTCACGTTTTTAAATGGGGAGCAGGTTTATGAGAAAAAATAATTTTTTGCGAATACAAAAATATAAAATGAGCGCATTAAGTCGGATAAGGATTATTGACCTTAAGAGATCAAAACACAGTATCAGGAAATTCCTATTACTGCTGATGCTTTTCCCGATAATTTCTTTTTCACAGGATGGAATGCCATATCTAAAAGGGAAAGTAAAGCATCGCCTGAGTGCCGGTGCAATAAAATCATTTTATCAGAATCATCCCGAACATACGAAAGAAACGAAAGCAAAATTAGGTTTTGTGGCAGCCTATCAATCGGAAATTCTTATGGGAAGAAAAGCGAATCTATTGATTGGATTAGAATACCAGAGTTCCGGATTCATGTTTAAGGGATATTATAAAAAAAATAACTACACTTATCTTTTCGACCAGACTTACGCTTATCTTCATGAGATAAGAATTCAGGAGGTGCAGCTGCCCGTATCGATTAAGATCACATTCAATTCGGAAAAAGAACATTTTTATTCTCCTTATTTTATCGGAGGCGTTGGTGCCAGATACATTTTTAGCTCATACAGTATA
Organism: Bacteroidia bacterium; assembly: GCA_044377775.1. Classification (GTDB taxonomy): domain Bacteria; phylum Bacteroidota; class Bacteroidia; order 2-12-FULL-35-15; family 2-12-FULL-35-15; genus 2-12-FULL-35-15. The sequence continues at coordinate 510 of JBILYL010000359.1, read as the reverse complement.
ATTTCGAACGACTCAACAGGAATAACTGTATTTGATGCAAAAGACAATATTGATTTTGAAAATCAATTATTGTTGAAGGGATTAAATGCCTATTTCCATGCAGGATTAGGCTTACAATATAATGTCAGAAATTCAGCAAGAGCAGTTTATTTTGAGATCAAATATAAATATGGGATCTCCAGATTGCATTATGACGGAAATGACAAATCAAATGATCTGAATATCAGAGATGGGCATTTGAATTTTTTACTTGGATTCAGGCTCTGACGAACTCATATTTACTTTTTCTTCCCTGCGGGTTTATATGCCGATTCATATGTCGTGATCCAATCTTTCACACTAATCTTTCTCATTAATTCACCGAACAATTTGAATGGAATCTGTTCCGGTTTTTTAAAACGAATACAACTTTTACCCATATCCAACTTCGCATCGGTGTGTTTTGGATATTCTGCTATAAACCATTTCATCAATTTAGGATCAGAATAAATGCCCATATGGTAAAATGCA
>JBILYL010000411.1:0-2932 GCA_044377775.1 Bacteroidia bacterium | reverse complement strand
ATACTCAGTTGTTGTATCTTTTAGTTTTATAGGTCTTATAGTTAATCTACCTAATCCTTCTATATTAATTGTAGGATGTTCTAGATTTAATAATGCTTTTCTTAATCTGGACCAATAAAAAGATGTTATATCCTGCACTAGGACAACATCAATATCCATTTCTTTAGCAGTTTTTTCTATTAATACTTTATATTTCCTGGGGTTCAACGTGTATAAATTTATAGTCTAACAAAATATTTCCTAAAGCTTGCAATTGAATGTCTGCTGATAAATATATTTTTTTTCTGTTTCTTCCTTCCTTAATAATAAGACCCATCCTTTCCATTTTGTTTAGGTAGTTTCTTACTACTTGTGGATTAGCATAAATGTCTTGTACGTAAGGTAAGTTAGGTTCTCTATCTCTTTCACTTTCTTTACAAGATGCATTACAAAAATCAGATATATCAGCTTCATTATTAAGAGCTAGTAAGACAAGGCATTCCAGTTCTGAATCAGATAAAGAAAAACCTTGGAAGTAACAATAGATCATTAACTGGAACTTAATTATGCTCCGCTGATCCATTGTTACCTTTTTAGTTACAAGATTTACCTTAGCCATTATTACTCAGTTTTAAGTTTTCTTGCTGGTTTATCGTGAGTTTCTGGTTCCGGTTCATCAGATTCTTCTTCATCTTTAGGTCCTGCCATAAGTTGAGCTTGTCTTACTGCAGCTACTATTCTTCTTAATCTAGCTTCTTCAATATCTGCTGATAAGTTTTCTACAACCTTTTGTATTTCTAATACAGGCAATTGAGTTTTATAGTAATTAAGCATTTTAGTTCTTAATTCTAAAGTTTCTTCAGGAGATAATTGCTTTTCCTGAGCATTATTTTGATCATTTACACTTGACATGTTTATTGGTTTTAAGTTAATACTATTACAAATATAACAATAAAAGTTTAAACAAAGCAAATTTATTTACCTAATATTAAATAAAAAACCCAACCTTACGGGGTTGGGCAGATATGATGGTGCAGCTAACATCATACCTAAGTACGGGTTTTGGTATTATTGCTTAGTTTCGTCAGTAAAGAAATTAGTTAAAAACTTACCTGCAATACCTATTACTAGTGTAGTTCCAATGATTAGCTTTAATTCATGAGATGAATATATTTCTTTTAATTGATCAAAAGCTAGTATTCCACCACCACCTACTAAAGCAGCACATGCTAATAGAGCATCTCCAAGCTTTCTCCATTTTTTAGGAGTAGGACTTTTGTACAGTTCATTTAATTTTTTCATTGTTATAGATTTAAATATCCTAAATTTTTTCTAACTGTCTGTGTATTATGCATTTTCTGTAACTCCATTATAGAATGTCCTAATGTTTTTTGAAAGTGAGGAGCATCATAGAATTTCCAATCACCTCCCCATTCCCAACCATGTCTTTTAAAAATAGCTACAATCTCCATCCAGTCTGCTTTCCCATCACCATCAAAGTCTGTCTTTACATCCCAAGATGCTGTTTCATTAGTACCATTGCCATCTTTGTCTACTAATAAAACTATATCTATTGCTAGACCATAGTTGTGATATGATTGTCCACCTTTAGCTTTAGTTACCTGGGGCTTAGCATTGTATAAAGCATTCTGCTCTGCAAAAGAACGTAGGGTATGTGAAAATCTACATATAACTTTACCATTAAGTGCTTCACATATCTCATGATAAATGTCTGTTGCTTCATCCCTTAATTTAGGGTGAAGTAGTTGTATCCTATCAATTGTAACTTTATCCATTATCTTCCTTGTGCTCTATATGGTTTATTGCTTTCCTTTTTATTAGGATGCTTTTTTGCTTTACCTGTTTTCTTAGCTGCTTTAGCAAAGGTACCTGATGATTCTTTCTTAGCCATTCTTTTTTATCTTGTTTTTAAAGTATAAATAAACTTCTTTAAGAAGTAAACTTACTACAAAAGAAGTAGTTGCTCCTATAATAGCTAGTATAACTGTTGTTACAATACTACTGGCTGGTATAGCAAATAATGCTAATAATGTACCACCCGCGGTACCTATTACTGTTGAATCATTTGATGTTAAGTGTTGCATAATACAAATATATATAAATAAATAAATAAAAATTATCTTCCTAATGTTGTCATTAATGCATTAGTAATTGATGTAAGTGAACCTTCATTCATATACTTACCAATTGAGTTAAATGACATTCTTGTTTTAGTAAATCTGCCTACACTAAAGGCTCCTTGATTTTTAGCTGAAATATAAATATTATAAGCAGGTGGTGTTCCTGCATATAGCCCACTAGCTGTACCTACAGTAATACCATTTTCTGTTAATAACATTGAGGTTGTTGAGGGTCTAGCTACTATAGTAAATGCTGTATTACTTGCCGGACCATAACTTATATCAGATGTTACAGATCCATTTCTATATAGAACACCTGATAAGCTTGTTGTTAAAGGAAAATAATCTATGTAACATTCATCAGTACCTGGACCAATGCCATTAGCACATCCCATTAATGTACCTGCTCCACCAGTTCCTGAAAAACGAGTATATCTAGCAGATATGTGCATGTTACCAGGTAAAAGACCTGAAGCTAAATATTGTGTATTAGCAAATTCAGATAACCCATCAAAACTAGTTCCTAAAGAAGTATGAGTACCACCTATAAATAAAAGATTAAATGTACCGGGGTTAACTGCATTGACAGCTTGTGTTGCTGCTGTACCACCTATGTAGGGATATACTGCTACAAAAGCTCCCCCTGCTATAGTTATATCTATAAACCATGTGTCTATAGCTTGTTTTAATTGACATGTTGATATGCCATATAAAGCACCATCTACTTCTATGCCTCCATTAGCAACTGTTAAAGCATTCCAATAAGCTTGTGCTTGGGCATTGACAAATGGACAAGTTACAGGTACGTGAGG
>JBILYL010000091.1:0-8915 GCA_044377775.1 Bacteroidia bacterium | reverse complement strand
AACGATGCTGTGGAAGCATTGGCAGAAAAAAGATTCAGCATCGAAAAACGTTCCTTATTGAGTGTTTCAGGACCAAAAGGCATCTTCGGTGAAGTTAATTATGGCTTAAACGAATTAACGGTCCTCAAAAAAGACACATCTTCAATGATCACCATTAATGCTTTCATCAATGGCGATTATTTAAACTCCTATTTTGCAGACGGGCTTATCATTGCAACACCAACAGGATCAACAGCTTACTCATTAAGTTGCGGTGGTCCGTTGATTATGCCCGGCTCCGAAAACTTTGTTATCACACCCATTGCCTCACACAATCTCAATGTCCGTCCCTTTGTTATTTCCGACAACAATGTGATCACCTTAAAGGTGGAAGGCCGCAGCCCAAACTACCTTGTAACCCTTGATTCGAGAAGTGAAGTAATAGAATCATCAACAGAACTTACGATCAAAAAAGCTGATTTTTACGCACACCTGATCAAACTTGAAAACCAAAGCTTTTTTACCACCATGAGAAACAAGCTGCTTTGGGGATTAGACAAGCGGAATTAACTAATATTAACAGCTCCGAATTACCAAAATTCCACTATATTTGCTATCCCTTTAAAAAAAGGCAATAATTTTCCATTTTTTGAGTTATTTAGCGGGAACATTAAATTTACGTGAAAAAACAACTTTTTATTCTTTCAATCGGCTTGTTTATAGCCCTAACAAGTTCTGCTCAACGCAAAAAAAGAAGCGCTGAAGTTGGCGTATTTTTGGGTGGAAGCTATTACATTGGGGAGATCAATCCTACTGCACACCTAAACCAGTTCACAAAGCCTGCTGGCGGATTTGTTTTCCGCTACAACATGAACTCCCGTCTATCAGCAAGGTTAAACTTTCTGGCCGGAAGCATTGAAGGTCACGATTCTTTTTCAAATTCTGATGCCGCTATTCAACGAAATTTAAATTTCAAATCACCAATTAACGAACTATCCGTCCAATTAGAATTCAATTTTTTTGACTACCAGATAGGAAATGAAAAACGGAAATTCTCACCTTATCTTTTTTTAGGAATTGCAGGATTTAAATTTAATCCCCAAGGACAATTAGACAATGGCAATTGGGTAGCATTGCAGCCTTTGGGAACAGAAGGTCAAGGACTTGAAGGAGGCGCATCAAAAAAGAAATATAAGCTTATTCAATTGTCTATTCCTTTTGGAGTGGGCGCGAAAGCAAATCTTTCGAAAAATATCGGAATTTCATTTGAGTGGGGAATGCGTAAAACGTTCACCGACTATTTGGATGATGTCAGCAAAAAATATTACGACCCTACTGTTCTTGCTGCAACACGTGGTGAAACAGCTGCAATTCTTTCTGATCCCAGCATTGGAACTGATCCGGGCTATCGCAACACCGGACGACAAAGAGGAAATCCGACTAACAAAGATTGGTATTCCTTTGTAGGAATAGGACTTACAATTAAACTGAAAGAAAAAAGAGAAACCTGTCCGGGCGTCCAATAATATTGTGACAACCTTTAATAGATCGTCCTACTTAAGTGGGACGATTTTGTTTGTAAAAGTTGATTGAAAAATAAAAAATGGAGTTGAAAGAAAAAATAAACCTTGAAAAATTACCCCAGCACATCGCGATCATTATGGATGGCAATGGAAGATGGGCGAAACAACAAGGGGAGCAACGAATCTTTGGTCACGAAAACGGGGTAAAATCTGTTCGCGATACCGTTGAAGCGGCTGCTGAATTAGGAGTAAAATATCTTACACTTTATGCCTTTTCAACGGAAAACTGGAACCGACCGCAAGAAGAAGTAATTGCATTGATGCAACTTCTGGTGCATACCATCAGTGCAGAAACAAAAACATTGAATGAAAATAAAATCCGATTGCAAGCAATTGGCGATTTAAAAAGTTTACCGGATGATTGCTTTCAGGAATTACAGGATGCAATAGAAAAGACGAAACACAACACACGCACTACACTTGTATTGGCCTTAAGCTATAGTTCACGCTGGGAAATCACCAATGCGATCAAACAAATTGCTGAACAAATAGAAAATAAAAAACTTACTGCTGCAGAAATTTCGGAAGACACAATCAATGCGAATTTATGTACTGCAGGAATGCCTGAACCGGAATTAATGATCCGCACGAGCGGAGAACACCGGATCAGCAACTTTTTGTTATGGCAAATGGCCTATTCTGAACTTTATTTTACAGAAAAATTATGGCCAGATTTTAGAAAAAATGATTTTTACGAAGCGATTGTGGATTATCAAAACCGTGAACGTAGATTTGGGAAAACAAGCGAACAATTAATTTCAGAATAATATTGCAGCATTGTAATCCCCGATAAAACTAATAAACAGGCAAAACCTGTTATATAAAATATAATATGTACAAAAAAATAACGATTCTTTTTTTTCTTTCAATATTTACTACGTGTGTAAATGCACAAGAAGTAATTAAGCTTGGTGGCGACAGCACCGATATAGACTTTTCTGTACCTAAAGAATATAAAGTAGGTGGTGTAACCATTTTAGGGGCTGAGCATCTGGATCAAGGAGTGCTTGTTTTACTTTCCGGTCTGGCACAAGGGGATAAAGTTCAGGTTCCGGGAGAAAAATTTTCTACTGCTATTTCCAATTTATGGAAACAAGGTTTGTTTGAAGATATAAAAATTACAGGAAAAGTTCAGGGAGAAAATATTTTTGTAACCATAACTGTCTTAGAACGTCCCCGCCTTGCAAAATTTTCTTTGAAAGGAATGACCAAGAGTGAAGCGGATGATATCCGTGAAAAAATAAAATTATTTAAAGGAACTGTTGTAACCGACCGATTGGTTGCTTCAACAAATTCGAAAATAAAAGAATTTTTTGTGACAAAGGGATACATGGATGTGAAGGTTAGTATCAAACAGGAAAAAATTGAAAAAGCAGAAAATGTAGTCATCCTTGTTATTGATGTTGACAAAGGGAATATGATCCGAATTAAAGACATAAACCTGATCGGTACTTCAAGCATAAAGATGTGGAAACTCCGCAGAACATTCGATGAAACAAAACGTAGATTCTGGTGGAATCCGTTTAATTCCGGAAAGTTCGATGAAGACAATTATGAAAAAGATAAAAAAGCGTTGATCGCCAAATACAACGGGAAAGGATTTCGTGATGCAAAAATCATTAAAGATTCTGTTTACAGAACCCCGGGCTTCACCAAACGTATCAGCATCGACATTGTTGTTAGCGAAGGAAGTAAATACTTTTTCAGAAATGTTAGCTGGATCGGAAATAGTAAGTACACCGCAAAAACATTGTCCGAAGTTTTCGGAATAAAGAAAGGTGATGTTTACGATCAGGCAGAACTGGATCAAAAATTATTTATGAATCCAAATGGAAATGATATCAGCTCATTATACATGGATGAAGGATATTTGTTTTTCAATGTAAGTCCGATTGAAACAATGGTTTCCGGAGATTCTATCGACTTAGAAATGCGCATTTACGAGGGGAAACAAGCAACTATAAATAAAGTAACCATTGTAGGAAATACAAAAACCAACGACCGTGTTATTTTGAGAGAGATCAGAACGAAACCGGGACAACTATTCCGGAGATCAGACATTATCCGTTCTCAACGTGAACTTTCACAATTAGGATATTTTGATCCTGAAAAAATGAATGTAACACCGACTCCAAATCAAGCAACTGGAACAGTTGATATTGAATATACAGTGGAAGAAAAACCATCAGATCAAATCGAATTATCCGGTGGTTATGGCGGAGGACGTATTGTTGGAACACTCGGTGTAACCTTCAATAATTTTTCTGGTAGAAATTTCTTTAAAAAGCAAGCATGGCGTCCACTTCCTTCCGGAGACGGACAACGCTTAAGTGTACGTGCACAATCTAATGGTACGTTTTTTCAATCGTACAATATTTCATTTACCGAACCTTGGTTAGGCGGTAAAAAACCGAATTCATTAAGTGTTACAGCTTATTATTCGGTTCAAACAAACGGACAAAAGAAAACAGCAACAAATAGTGCCGGAGAGAAAATTGATAATCCTTTACGTCAGTCACTTGATATTTTTGGTTTATCCGTTGGTTTAGGAAAACGATTGAAGCGCCCGGATGATTATTTCACCTTGTACCAGGAATTAAATTATCAATACTATACGTTGAATAATTTCAGCTCTATCTTTTCATTCAGTAAAGGGTATTCAAATAATATTTATTACAAAGCGACCATCCAGCGTAATAATATTGATAAACCTATTTTTGAAACACGTGGATCACAAATTTCATTAACGGGACAATGGACACCTCCATATTCTCTTTTTGATAATAAAGATTACAGAAGTACAACAATGACAGATCAGGAGCGATACAAATTTGTAGAATATCAAAAATATAAATTTACAACCACTTTCTATACACCAATCACGAATAAGCGCGGGGCGGATGGAAAAGAGGCACGCAATTTGATTCTGAAGACATCAGCAGGTTTTGGATTCTTAACTTCCTATAACAGTGCGGTTGGTATTTCACCTTTTGAACGTTTTTATCTGGGTGGAAGTGGATTAACAGGATTTGCTTTAGATGGTAGAGAAATCATTGCATTGAGAGGATATGACGATCAGTCGTTGTCGCCAAGAACCGGAGCAGCTTTTATTACAAAATATTCAGCTGAATTACGATTCCCGGTTTCGTTAAACCCTCAGGCAACCATTTATATTCTTGGATTCGCTGAGGCAGGAAATTCCTGGGAGAACTCAAAAGAATTCAATCCGTTCAATGTATACCGTTCAACGGGAGTTGGTGTGAGAGTATTTTTACCAATGTTCGGATTGTTAGGATTTGATTACGGCTGGAGATTAGATGATGTACCGTCTAATAAAGGAATGCAAAAAGGACAATTTCACTTTACCATAGGAGCATCCATTGGAGAGTTATAATAAATTACTAAATTCGTGCCGTCATTCGGCTTGAAAAAAAAGAAGAAAAAATGAGTAAAAAACTATTTTTGACATTAAGCATCCTACTTGCAACAAGCATTGCTTCAATTGCACAAAAATTTGCTTACGTAGATACTGAATATATCTTAGGACAAATTCCTGAATACAAATCCGCACAAGCTGAATTGGATAAAACATCCATTCAATGGCAAAAAGAAATTGAAGCTAAATATGCTGAAATTGATAAAATGTACAAAGCTTATCAGGCAGAACAAATTTTGCTGACAGATGACATGAAAAAGAAACGTGAAGCAGATATTATTGCAAAAGAAAAAGATGCGAAAGATCTTCAGAAGTTACGTTTTGGTGTCGATGGCGAATTATTCAAAAAACGTCAGGAACTTGTAAAACCAATTCAGGATAAAGTTTTCAATGCTATCAAAGCGGTTGCTGAAAAAGGAGCCTACTCTGTGATCTTTGATAAATCGAGTGATCTGACCATGCTTTATGCTAGTTCTAAATTGGATAAAAGTGATGATGTATTGGTTCAATTAGGATACAAAGGCGGCAGTGGAACCAAAGGAGGAACAACAAAAAAACAAAATTAATTCTGACTATAAATAAAAAATCAAATCAAAAACCAAAAAACAAAAACTATGAAGAATGTTTTAAAAATAGCTGTTGTAGGAGTTGCATTCGTTGTAAGTTCATTTACAGCTTCAGCACAAAAAGTGGCTCACATCAATCTAGATTCACTGATCACATTAATGCCCGAATCTAAAATTGCACAACAAGCTGTACAAGATTACGCGAAACAATTAGAACAACAAGTTACTGCAATGCAAACCGAATTGCAAACTAAATATGAAGCATATCAGGCGGGTTCAAAAGACATGGCTGAAGTAGTTCGTGCTTCCAAAGAAAAAGAATTAAACGATTTAAATCAACGTATCACTGATTTTCAACAACAAGCACAAGCGGATTACCAAAAGAAAAGCGCAGATCTTTCTAAGCCTGTTTACGAAAAAGCAAAAAAATCAATTGATCAGGTAGCAAAAGACAATGGCTACAAATATGTATTAGATACAAGTACAGGGTTGGTTCTATTTAGCGAACCATCTGACGATATTATTTCATTGGTAATTAAAAAATTAGGAATCACTGTTCCTGCTGCTACAACTGTAGCACCGCCAAAAAAATAAAAATAATTGGCCTTCTTAGGATCGCAAGTCAAAAGCCCCCTTCTTTTCAGAATGGGGCTTTTTTATTTGTATCTTTGATTAGCAAATAAAACATATATTGAACAAAAAAAAACCAATAGGCGTATTCGATTCCGGGTTCGGTGGATTGACTGTTTTAAAAGAAATAGTTAAACAATTACCGAACTATGATTATTTATATCTGGGTGATAATGCACGTGCACCTTATGGTTCCCGATCATTTGAAACAGTTTATGAATACACATTAGAGTGCGTGAAGCAATTGTTTGCGATGGATTGCGAACTTGTTATTCTAGCTTGCAACACCGCTTCTGCTAAAGCATTGCGGAACATACAACAACACGATCTGCCAAAAATTGCTCCAGAAAGACGTGTACTCGGGGTAATCCGTCCCACAACTGAAGTGGTTGGTAAATTAAGTAAGACAGGACATGTTGGTGTATTAGGAACAACAGGCACAATTACATCCAACTCCTACCCGATTGAAATTGAGAAGTTTTATCCAAATATAACTGTTCATCAGGAAGCGTGTCCGATGTGGGTTCCAATCGTTGAAAACAATGAAATTGAAAGTGAAGCCGCTGATCTATTTATACAAAAAAATTTAAGCAACCTACTCGCCAAGGATAAAAACATAGATACGATCATATTGGGATGCACACATTACCCATTATTGATCAAAAAAATAAAAAAATACTTACCATCCAATATTGTTTTGGTATCACAAGGAGAAATCGTTGCAGAAGGATTAGCTGATTATTTAAAACGACATCCTGAAATGGAAGAAAGATGTAGTAAAGGAAAATCTATTGAATTTTATACGACCGATTCGTCAGAAAACTTTGACAAATCTGCAAGTATGTTTTACGGGAAAGAAGTACGATCAAAACATCTGGAGCTGTGATCTACTTTTCTTCTTTAAACCAACCGCTATACATTAAATAATTGTCAGCAATCCGGTTGATCTCACCCTTGATCAGTTCCTGATTGATGTCTTTCACTTTTTTTGCTGGAACGCCTGCGTAGATCACCCCCGATTCAACTTTCGTGTTTTCTAAAACAACAGCACCAGCTGCAATTATTGTATTGCTTCCTATTTCACAATTGTCCATTACAATTGCACCCATTCCAATCAATACATTATCATGTATCTTACAGCCGTGCACCAAGGCATTGTGCCCGATGGAAACGTTGTTCCCGATATTCACTTTTGTTTTTTCATAGGTACAGTGTATAACAGCACCATCCTGAACATTCACTTTATTCCCCATACGGATGGAGTTTACATCACCCCGCACAACAGCATTGAACCAGATACTACACTGGTTTCCCATTATTACATCACCAACAACTGTTGAATTTTCAGCTAAATAACAATCGTCACCAAACTTCGGATGAATTCCTTTTACAGGTTTAATTAATGCCATTTTATACTTTTTTAAGATCTCAAACAAAAATACAATTAATTTTTGTTTGAGATCAATGAGTTAAATTACCTGAAAGAAATGAATGATTACTTATCAGTACACACTTTACCTTTTTTACAACAGTCGTCCAATTTATTATACGCCTTTTCATTTGCTTTGATCTCATCTGCATCATAGCCGCTTTTTGAAACCGCTAAACGAATTTTTTCCGGTGTTGTTTTTTGGGGATTGTAAATAACTGTAAGAATTTTTGAATCAACATCCAGCCTGGATTTTTTCACCCCTTTTTCAAAAGCGAGATATTTCTCAATGGTTGTTTTACACATACTGCAGGTCGCAGATGTTTTAATTTTAATTTCTGCTGTAGTTGCATCCTGTGCATTGATTGCTTTTGTAAAAAGTAATAAAATACATACAAATAAAATTGTCTTTAACTTTTTCATGATTTTTAGTTTTATTAAATTAATATACTTCGCGTTTTATGTTCGGGTGTTTTCGAAATAAGATCCATTATTTAATTTCTATTCTTAATCCAAAATAAATGATTCTCCCTTCTACAGGAGCATAGATCATAGATGCATCAAAATTTGGTCCAAATGGATTTTCAGAAGCTACGATTGGATTTTGCTGTGTATAATTCAGTATATTTTCAGCACCTAAATAGGCTTCAAATTTTCTGAATTTTTTTGTGACCTGTGCGTTTAGCAAAAAATAATCGTTGGAATGGGTTGGTAATTGGTATTGATCAGGACTTAATACAGTACTTGGAATACGGCTTTGCCCAAGCCAATTGGTTGTAAAGTCAAATTTCCATATATCCATATATGTTGAGTAGGCCAAGTTCAGCATCACGCGGTGCTTCGGAACAAATGGCTTGTCAAGTAACTCTTTGTTGTATGTAGATTTTACATCGTACCATTTGTATGCCAATTTGATTGCAAATCTTTCCAGTGGCTCAACACCCATATCAATCTGCAAACTGTGCGAATAAGAACGACCATCCAGATTATAGAATACAACTTTATTTACACTTTGATCCAGATCAACAATTACCTGATTCTCAAAATCAGTTCTGAAAAAATCAATATTAATAAAGGCTTCGTTGCCAAACAATTTGAATTGTTGATTAGCAGAAATACCATAGTTCCAGGCAATTTCCGGATTCAACTTTTCATTCATGACGATTTTCCGCGAGCTGGCAAATACGGATTGATTTTCAATAAATACATTGCTTGTTCTAAAACCTCTGCCACCAGATAAGCGCAAGGTTGTTTTCTTTGTAACATTGTAACGTAAATGTAAACGCGGAGTA
>JBILYL010000358.1:0-2955 GCA_044377775.1 Bacteroidia bacterium | reverse complement strand
ATGAGATAGATCCTACCAACAGTAATAAATATACGAAGATCCAAACCTGTCAATAATTAACAAGATCTCTCAGCTCTGGTCGAGATCACTTCCCAGTACTTCCCTGATCAAACATTAAATAGATCAAGCAAATACCGTTGAGATGAACAGAAAGAACATCCACGCTAGATAAATCTCCATTAGCAGGTTCCTTGGCTTGTTAATTTCTTTTATTATTTAATAAAAAATCAGCCTGAAAAAATTTTAATTTAGCGTCAGATGCTGAAACAGATTTCCATACAAAATTATGCCCTCATAGATAAACTCGATGTAGAGTTTACGGAAGGTCTTACTATTATTACAGGTGAAACGGGTGCCGGAAAATCTATTTTATTGGGTGCCTTGGGATTGATTGCAGGAAGCCGCTCAGACACACAAGCGCTTCAAGACAAAACGAAAAAATGTATTGTAGAGGCTGTTTTTAATATCAAGGATTACGCTTTAAAAGATTTTTTTACTGCGAATGAATTGGATTACGAACATACAACATCCATCCGCAGAGAAATAAATCCGGAAGGAAAATCACGTGCCTTTGTAAATGATACACCGGTTACACTCAACCAATTAAAAGAGTTGGCGGAATATCTGATTGATATCCATTCCCAGCATCAGACCTCTACATTAAACGGCAGTGTATTTCAACTTTCTGTTGTGGATGCATTCGCAGATCACACAGCCATTCTTGAAGAATATTCACTTGGATTTAAAAAATACAAAGTTCTTGAAAAACAATTAAAAGAACTCAGCGAAAAAGAATCGCAGGCGAAAAAAGATCTTGATTATTTTCAGTTTCAATTCAATGAATTGGAGGATGCAAATTTGCAACCAGACCAACAGTTAGCAATGGAGCAAGAATTGGAAACGCTGAACAATGCCGAAGATATAAAATCAAATCTTTCTAAAGCGGCATTCGGACTAAATGGTGGTGAACAAAATCTGCTTACTTCTTTAAATGAAATAAAGATCATTCTTTCGTCTATGGCGAAATTTAAAACAGAGATCAGCGACCTGAGCACCCGACTTTCCAGTTCGTTTATCGAATTAAAGGACATTACAAATGAACTGGAGTCCATTGAACAGGATATTGTTTACGATCCGAAACGCATAGAAGAACTCAGCCAACGATTAGATGCCATATACAGACTGCAACAGAAACATCAGGTAAAAACCGTTGATGAATTAATTGCGATCAAAAACGACTTAAGTGATAAACTACTTGATTTTAGTTCATTGGAAACAGAGATCGAAAAAGTGAAATTGGAATTGAATGCTTTGCAACATTCATTAGTACTGCTTGCAAAAAAGATGACCGACAATCGCAAAAAAGCGATTCCGAAAATAGAAAAAGAAATTGCCTCACTCCTCTCCTCTTTATCAATGCCCAATGCTCAAATTAAAGTGGAACAACTTGGAGCGGAGCTATTAACGGCAAATGGGTTCGATAAGGTTGTATTTTTATTCTCTGCAAACAAAGGCAGCGAATTTAAAGAGCTGAACAAAGTTGCATCGGGCGGTGAATTGTCGCGCTTAATGCTGAGCATCAAATCGATGATCGCGAAACTGACAGCCTTACCAACAATTATTTTTGATGAGATCGACACAGGCGTTTCCGGTGATGTGGCAGATAAAGTAGGAAGCATCATGAATCAGATGGCGGAAAACATGCAGGTGATCACCATCACGCACTTACCACAAATTGCAAGCAAAGGAAAATCACATTTGTTTGTTTACAAAGAAGATAAAGAAAACAAAACATACAGTAATATCAAAAAATTATCCTCCGAGGAACGCATCAGAGAAATAGCGAAAATGCTAAGCACAGGAACACCGACACCGGCAGCGATCAGTAACGCAAAAGAGTTATTAAAAAGTTAAACTTATTATTATATTTGTATTCATCATTTAAAAATTCATCACTAAATAGCACGATATGTCATACAACTTATTAAAAGGAAAACGCGGAATCATCACAGGAGCATTGGATGAGAATTCAATCGCTTGGAAAGTAGCAGAAAAAGCACATGAACAAGGTGCAACCTTTGTGCTTACAAATGCGCCAATCGCTATGCGGATGGGTGAAATTAAGAAATTAGCTGAAAAAACAAATTCTCAGATCATTCCTGCTGATGCAACCAGCGTGGAAGAATTAACAAACTTATTTACGCAATCACAAGAAGTTCTTGGTGGCAAAATCGACTTCGTATTACATTCGATCGGAATGAGTGTAAACATCCGTAAAAACATTCCTTATGACGAATCGAATTACGATTATTTCATGAAAGGAATTGATGTTTCTGCAATGTCGCTTCACAAAATGCTTGCTGTAGCTAAAAAAATGGATGCGATCAATGAATGGGGAAGCGTTGTTGCCCTTACATATATGGCTGCTCAACGCACATATCCATTCTATACAGACATGGCTGATATTAAAGCAATGTTAGAATCCATTGCACGTAGTTTCGGATATCATTATGGTTTGGATAAAAAAGTTCGTATCAATACCGTTTCACAATCTCCTACAAAAACAACCGCAGGAACAGGAATAAAAGGTTTTGGCGATTTCTATGATTTTGCTGATTCTATAGCTCCTTTAGGAAATGCAAGCGCTGAAGATTGCGCGAATTATTGCATCACTTTATTCTCTGATCTTACAAGAATGGTAACCATGCAGAATTTATTTCATGATGGTGGCTACTCTTCTACCGGTGTGAGTACAGAAGTTATGACAAAACTAGGCGTTGAATAATCCTTTCAAAAAAAGATTAATTAACTCTTATTAAATACCTTACGAACAAAAAAGGAACCGCAATCGGTTCCTTTTTTGTTTGTTGACTTTACCTGATAAATACATAGCAGATTTTGATTTGTTTACTTGCATAAACCACAAAAAAATTGTATTTTCATCAATTATATATT
>JBILYL010000356.1:0-2966 GCA_044377775.1 Bacteroidia bacterium | reverse complement strand
CTAAACGAAGAAAAGATATCTATAAAAAAATCCCCTGGTAAGCGTACCAGGGGATTTTTTATTTAAATAGTTTATTTGTCTTTTCAATAAAATCGAGGAGTTCTTTTCTACCTTCCTTTTTTTCTGAAGAGGTATAAAAACATTCAGGCAATTCATCCCAATGCTTTCCCATTTCGTCTTTATAGTGTTTGATATTATCGGAAAATTGTTTTTTTGAAAGTTTATCAATTTTTGTAAATACCATTATAAAGGGAACACCATGTTCACCGCACCAATCCATAAATTCAAGATCTATTTTCTGTGGTTCCAAACGGGAATCCAACAAAACCATAAGGCATAACAAATTTTTTCTTTCCAGAATATATTCGGAGATATAAGCTTGAAAAATATCACGTCTATCTTTTGACACTTTTGCATAACCATAGCCGGGTAAATCTACAAGATACCACGTGTCGTTAATTCCAAAGTGATTAATGAGCTGTGTTTTCCCGGGTTTCCCGGAAGTTTTTGCCATGTCTTTTCTCTCAACTAACATGTTGATCAGGGAAGACTTCCCAACATTTGATCTACCGATAAATGCGTATTCCGGTTTTACTGGAAGAGGACATTTTGAAACATCGGTATTACTAATTACAAACTTCGCAGATTTAATTTCCATCAATGAATTACTAATTTTAACATGTTATGAATGTACAAAAATGCAATTCATTATTTTTTATAGGTGTTGATATGACGTTCTTTTTTTGTTTCGTAAATATCCGCGATCGTCACCAGGATTCCGGTTTCTTCCACTTCACCAAAATGGGAGTTCAATGCTGTTCCGAACATTTTCATTGTAGCAGAAAGATTCATGTATGCATTAACCAGAGGAGGAATATGTTCTCCTTTTTCACGGACATTTTGTCCGAGAATACGATGCGCTTCCTTATAAGATAATCCGTCAATAGATTTCAAAAAACCGGTAGTATCCGTTTTTAGTTTCAATGGTTCGATCGGATAGACTAATTTTTCGTTGTCAGGAAAAAAGTAGTTCATGAAAGAAAGAATATAATCACGGGCATGGATATTAAAATCGGTATACATGGTTACTTTACCATAAAAATGTTTTACATCCGGATTGTCTACAACAATGGCACCAAGACCATCCCAAAGATTGTCAAGTGAGAATAAACCTTTACGGTTATCGACAGAAGGCTGATATTTTGGTTGAACAAATGACCGTCCAAGTTCGATTGTTTCGGGAACATATTTTTGTACAAATGTGTCCGAAAAATCAAATAGTTCAGTCGTAGCAACATGAACGACCCCATTAATAACGGGAGCATCCTTCAATTTAATATACCGATATCCGCCAACAATTTCCTGTTCTTCAGGATTCCAAACGATCAATTGTTTGTAAGGAGCATCAGCGGTATCAAACTCATCAATATCAATTTCGTGACCGGTACCTCCACCAGCAACACGGAAAGTTTGCTCACGTAAGCGTGCAATCTCTCTCATCACATTCGGGGAATCATGATGTGTAATGATGTATATATGATTATCACCATTATTCGTTTCGCGGATAAACTTATTAGCCGAAAGTTCAGCTACAAGAATACTTTTTGCAATCGGTTCTATAATTGGATTCATATTATTTATTTGAAACGAAATCGTTTTTTACAGTGGGCAACATTTTTGAAGTGTCACCCGATTTTAAAGCATATACATGCTGTTTCACTCTTTCCGACCAATATTCAGCCGATTTGTCTTTCGTAAATATCTCCCACGAAATAGCCTCACCGAATGTAAAGGTAAGCGTTTTACCTCTCTGTTTATACATTTCATCCACCAAATAAAACATTTCGATATTCGCTTTGATTCCTATTTTTTTTCTCCAATACGCCAAGTTATAAAAAAACTTAGAATTCGTTCCATCAATATGGACAGGAACTATATTTTTTTTGTACTGAACAGACTTAGCAATAAAACTTTTTTTCCAGACAAGATCTTCTATTCTTCCATCCTTTTGTTTTCTGGAAACAAGACCGGCAGGGAACAACAACAAACAATTATCAGAAGCATAGATCTCTTCAAATTTTTTGGAGTATTCCGTAGAATTTTTTCCATGCTTATTAACTGGAATTAAAATAGAATATAAATTTTTGAAAGCCATTAACAGATCGTTCACAAAAAATTTTATGTCTTTACGATATTCTCCAACAACATCCATAAAAGCGATTCCGTCAAGTCCACCGAGAGGGTGATTGGCAGTCATGATAACACCTCCTCTTTTCGGAATATTTTCTTCCCCTTTTACGGCAATTGTAACTTTAAATTCCTCAATTGCAGCATCTACAAAATCGTGCCCGAATCGGTTCTTATATCGTTCAACAGCTTCATTCAATTCATCCTGATGAACAGTCCTGATAACATATCTCAATAAAAAACCGGGAAGAATTTTTAACAGCTTAGGATTTTTACCTGCAATCGCTTTTTCGACATCAATAAATTTTTCAGATTTAATATTTGCGGGTTGCTCGGTCATAAATTGTATTTTGAATAGACTATTCTTCCGTAAAAATAAGGAATATTACCAAAAACGGAAATACTATTCAGGATTGGCAATAAACGAATAGTTTGTTTTTTGATATTTCTCATTCATCAGCATCTCTCTCATTTTGACGGACGTATCAAAAGGGCCATCAACAAGGGCAAGATTAACAAGCCATGCAGGAATATTTCCACCGGGGTTAACCAGCAATTCATAGTTCACCTCTACAAAACCATTTTTCAAGGGAATGAGTGTCCACAATGCTCTGAATTCCCGAACACGCACATGTCCTTTTACCAAAGAAATATAATCGGGTATGGAGTTCACCTTTTGGTAAACGATCTTTGTTTTTTTATCCTGAAAAGAATTTACTTCAAGGACCATGTCACGGTTATCAACGGGCCAGGGAGCAACGACAGTCTGGTAACGGATA
>JBILYL010000355.1:0-2974 GCA_044377775.1 Bacteroidia bacterium | reverse complement strand
AAGGGTGATCTTCCTTAAATCGTGCAGAGCCAAAAACAGTTGCACAGGGACCAACAAAATGCAACACTCTGAATCCTTTAATGAATTCAAAAAGCACCTTTACAACAAAGAAAAAATCTTTTCTTCTCGATTGCGGACCTTCTAGGAATATACGTTCCGCCTTCCCGTTTTTAGCAATTTTCTGCTTAAGTAAGTTCTTTTCTTCTGTTTTCAAGGCTTCCATTGTATGCAAAACTAATAAAAATATAGTTATTGCCCGAATACAAACAAAGGTCATTTTTCATATTTTTACAATAACCAACATCATTTCATGCAACATCTTTTATTACTTCACGGAGCAATTGGCGCAAAAGATCAGCTTATTCCTTTATCGGAAAAATTAAAAAGTGATTTTTGTATACATACACTTAATTTCAGTGGTCATGGAGGTGAAAAGATGCCTGAGAAATTCGAAATTCAGCTATTCGCCAATGATGTATTGAACTACATGACTAAAAACAACATTGATAAAATAAATATTTTCGGATATAGTATGGGTGGTTATGTTGCACTTTATCTTGCATTGCATTATCCAGAAAAGATCCTTAAGGTATTTACGCTGGCCACAAAGTTTTTATGGACAACTGAAATTGCAGAAAAAGAAATAAAAATGCTGAATGCTGCAAAAATTGAAGAAAAAATACCCGATTTTGCCCACATCCTAAAGAAACGGCATCAGCCAAACGATTGGAAGGATGTTTTGAAAAAAACAGCGGACATGATGATTGCTCTAGGCAACAACAATACATTAAAAGCTTCAGATTATAAAGGAATCCAACACTCTGTATGTGTTTGTATTGGGGAAAAAGACAAAATGGTTACAAAAGAGGAAACAATTGAAGTGGTAAGCAACCTTTTGAACAGAAATTACATCATATTACCTGAAATAGAACATCCGATAGAAAAAATGAATATTGAATTATTAGTAAATGAACTCCATACTTTTTTATTATATTAGCATGTGCGTTTGAAAATCATTATTTTTACTCAACTAAATATTAGACAGATAACTCTATGAAAAAATCAATTTTCACATTCGCACTTTTCACATTCTTCGCTGCAACTTCTGCTATTGCTCAAACGCAAGACAATGTATCATTTGCAATTTGCGGAACAACAGAAGGTTCAATCAAACAGGCTAACCTTTCTAACTGCAGCGTTCTGATTCCGGTAAATAAAAACTTGACTATAAAATCATTTACAATCTCTATTCTTGCTCCAAATGCAGAAGTAAAAAAAGAAGGTTCATTTACTGATTATGCTTGTACAGGCAATCAAATTAGTCCGTCTGCTTTAGAAGCCTTAAAAAAGGCAACTCCTGCTAACAAGATTCTGATTGAAGAAATTCTAGCAAGTGATGGGAAAGCGGATAAGAAATATCCTTCTTTTCAAATTCACATTAAATAAAAAAATCAGTACAAAAAAGGGCGATATTCAAATGAATACCGCCCTTTTTTTATTTCAGAAAAACCAATCTATTCTTTAACTTTATGGTGCAACGATTCCTCAGCAGAATGTTTAATGATCGCATGCGCATTTTCTTCTCCCAAATAGTTATCGATCGTTTTGTGCCCAGCATATATTAAAGGAGTAAGCGCTATTGCAAGTATTAATTTCACAATATATCCTGTAAGTGCCATATTTAAGAATGTTGCAGTATCGACTTTCCCTGGCAGCCAAAATGCAATCCCGGCAACTATAAATGTGTCCATCAACTGAGAAACGATTGTGGAGCCTGTACTTCTCAGCCAAATCATTCTACCTCCGGTTTTATCTCTGAGCAGCCAAAAAATACTAACATCGATAAACTGAGATACCAAAAATGCAACTACACTTCCTACAATTATCCATAAACTTTGTCCGAATACCGAACTGAACGCCTGATCTGAAACAGCAGATATTCCTTTCGCTGCAGGCACCTGCATCGCAAAAAACAAAATTACAAATGCATAAACTATCAACGAAGCGGTGATCAGCGATAATTTTTTTACTCCGGATCTTCCATAGTATTCATTTATCAAATCGGTCGCCAAAAAAACAACAGGCCATGGGAGAATCCCTACACTCATGATAAAGGGGCCCATAAAAATAAGCTTCCCTCCTATCAACTCTGCAACGATTGCGTTTGTGATAAAAATTCCCGCCAAAATAATAAATACAAGTTCTTTTTTTGTTTTAAACATGGTTATCAATTTTATTTACCAGGCACTCTATTCAAAAGCATCATATAGTTTAACAACAAAGCAACTCCCCTTTATACCTATTGGCCGATTAATTAAAAATTTACGCGGGCACATGAGAAAAAAACAGAATTACTTCTTTAGTAAGCCATCCAAAAACAACTCGACACATTCATAAATATAATCAAGATCATCATTTTTTATGCAATAAGGAGGCAATATATAAACAATGTTACCAAGCGGCCGAAGTATGATCCCTTTTGAAATAAAAAAATCGGAAATCTCTTCTGCCAATGAATTCAAATAACTTGTTTGTTCTTTTGTATTTATTTCAAATGCGATGATTGTTCCTAATTGTCTTACTTCAACAAGACTTCCATGACCTTTAATTTTTTGTAAAAAAATAGCGTGCTTCTGTTCGATTCTGGCAATATTTTCAAAAACTTCCGGAAGATCAAACAGATCCATACTTGCTAATGCTGCTGAGCAAGCGGTAGGATTTGCAGTATAAGAATGACCATGAAAAAATGTTTTCATTTTATCATCACTCAAAAAAGCATCGTAAATAAACTGGGCGCAACTGGTAACACCCAAAGGCATTACGCCACCTGTCAATCCTTTACTTAAACACAAAATATCCGGTTTATTCTGCAACTGATCGCTTGCAAAAAATGTTCCTGTACGACCGAATCCGGTCATCACCTCATCGGCTATGGTGATCACCTCTTTCTCGCGGCAAAGCCCGATCAATTCAT
>JBILYL010000388.1:0-2573 GCA_044377775.1 Bacteroidia bacterium | reverse complement strand
TTTCTCCAACATGAAGTTCGTTCTTGAATTGAGAAGCGGTGATGCGATTGACTGTATCGATCTCTTTTTCTGAACTCTTCCAAGTATCAAAACCTCCATCAAGATATCCGATCACATTATCGAATCCAACTCTTGCCAGACGGGTTAGTGATTCTTCTTCCTCACCTGTATTTGTTACTAAAATGATAGGTTGTTTAACATCGATTATCAAAGATCCTACCCAGGGAGCAAAATCTCCATGCAATCCGATATTAATAGAACGCGGAATGAATCCGTTTTTGAAATCGGCTGCATCTCTAACGTCCAGAATAATCGTTTCAGAAACCATAGTCATTAACTCTTCTATTTTATCAGCTGATAATGGTACAAGTCCTTTTTCAAGGATGCTGTCAAAACTTTCGATTCCTTTTTTATTCATTGCAACGTTCATTCCAAAATACCCCGGAGGAGGTAACAGTCCGGATGTTACAGCTTTTACGAATGCATCTTTATCAGGTTGATTTAATGCGTAATTCATTTTTTTCTGGTTTCCTAATGAATCAACTGTTTCCTTCATCATGTTTTTTCCACAAGCACTTCCTGCTCCATGTGCGGGATATACAATAACATCATCTGCCAATGGCATGATTTTATTGTTCAGTGAATCATATAATATTCCGGCCAATTGATCTTGAGTCATTGATGCTGCTTTTTGAGCCAAGTCGGGGCGACCAACATCTCCTAAAAAAAGTGTGTCTCCACTGAACAATGCATAATCTTTTCCATTTTCATCTTTTAATAAAAAACAGCTACTTTCCATTGTGTGACCTGGAGTATGAAGTACCTGGATAGTAATATTTCCTAACTTAAATACCTCATTGTCTTTCGCAATTAATGCTTCGAATTCGGGATTAGCATTCGGACCATATACAATTGATGCATTGGTTTTTTTTGCTAGGTCAACATGTCCGGATACAAAATCTGCATGAAAATGTGTTTCAAAAACGTATTTTATTTTTACATTATCTTTTGTTGCACGATCAATGTAAGGTTGTATTTCTCTTAACGGGTCAATAATTGCTGCTTCTCCATTAGAGGTGATGTAATAAGCACCTTGTGCTAAACATCCTGTATAAATTTGTTCTATTTTCATTTTTTAATTCTTAGTGATTAATATTTTATTTATATGACAAAATTACGCTGTACTTTTTCGTTTAACGGTAACATATATTACACTTGTTGACTTTGAAAATTTAAGTGTAACATCTGTTACTTTTTTATTTTAGAAGGGTTTCTTTAATGATGATATAGATACCCATAATTAAAACGAACCATCCAAACATAGGCTTAAGCTTTGCCCCGTCAATTTTTTTAGATAAGAAAATTCCTATGAAAATTCCAACTGTTGCGAAAGAGGAAATAATCGCTAATAAACTCCAATCGATAACTGTTTCTCCACCTTCCCCAAAAAATCCGATCAACGATTTAGCGGCAATAATTACCAACGATGTTCCTACAGCTTCTTTCATCGGTAGTTTTGATAATAGCACCAAAGCTGGTATTATCAGGAATCCGCCACCTGCACCAACAAGTCCGGTAACCATTCCAACAACAGCTCCTTCGATCAAAATCATAGGGTAATTGAATTTTTGCAGACCAAGATCTTCTTCTTTTTTCTTTTTTTCTTTTTTGATCATACTATACGATGCTGCAACCATAAGTATTGCAAAAAGTAACATCATTAGAATGCTTTTCGTAATAATGAACGATCCGATTGTGAACACCTCTTTTGGTATTGCCGGAACAATGTATGCCCTTGTTAAAAATACTGCAACAATTGATGGTATTCCAAATACGACAGCTGTTTTGATATTTACCAAACCTTTTCTCAAATATCCTACAGAACCTACAGCACTTGTGAAACCGACAATAAATAAAGAATAGGCTGTTGCGATCACTGCATCAACAGAAAACAGATAAACCAAAACAGGAACAGTCAATATGCTGCCTCCACTGCCTATTAGTCCTAATGAGATGCCTATTAAAATTGATGAGATATAACCGATTATTTCCATTTTGTATTTATTTTTTTACAAAGGTCGTATGATGAAAATAGCTTAACGGTTACATTTGTTACATTTCAGTCCGTTGTTGATGAACATTCGATTTTAATTCTTTTTAAATTTATTGTTGTTCGTACCAGTCATAAGTACCACCCTCAAGCCATTTTGTTTTGATGAAGCCTAATTCAATTAATATTTTTGCTGCTTTTGCTGATCTTCCGCCTCCTTTTCCACAAGATGTTATAATGAGGTCTGTTTTACTAAATGAGTTGCTTATTTCAGTTATTTCTGATATTTCCACATTCACGGCTCCGGTAATTTGTAACATTTCATATTCTTGTTTGGTTCTAACATCGATAATTCTTATTTCTTTTTTATCTGCTATTAATTGTTTCAGTTCTTCAAGAGTGATACAATTTTCGGGTATTACATTTTCCATTTATTTTATTTTTATTTTCAAACCAATTCCACTGTTTGCCTAAATTATAATAAGTGCAATGCATACGGTATTGAATAATTAATGCCGAACCA
>JBILYL010000350.1:0-3022 GCA_044377775.1 Bacteroidia bacterium | reverse complement strand
CGTTTATTCCTAATTCATCCGCAATTATTCCAGTTAATATCGCACCAATGGCATAACCAAGATCCCGCCACAACCGGAATATTCCAATACTTTTTGCTCTGTCTGTTGGGTTAGTATTTTCTGCTATTGTTGCAAGAAATGTCGGATATACCATGGCTGTCCCCCAGCCAAGGATGACAGAAAGAAAAATGTAATGTGTCATTGTTTCTGCCCAAGGCATAAATAATAATGCGATTCCTTGTAAAAGCATTCCGCTAAACAGCATCTTTTTTTTGCAAAAAACATCGGCCATCTTACCTGTGACCAATTGGCCCAATCCCCAAACTGCAGGATAAATGGCAATTATAATACCTATTTGAGCGAGCGAAAAGTTTTTTTGAGCAAGCAGAATTGGGAAGATCCCCCAAACCATTCCGTCATTCAGGTTGTTGATTAATCCTGCCTGAGTTACTGAACCAAGATTTTTATTTTTCCAGGTAGTATCCCGGAATATATTTTTTAATGAAGGAATATTATTCGTGCTGATTTCTTTTTCAACATGATGTTTTGTATCTTTTATCAGTAGCCAACTTCCCAGAAATCCCAATACTGATAATAAAATTCCGATATAAAATGGATAAGGTCTTAGACCATATTCTCCAGCGATCCACCCGGTCAGAAATGCAACTAATGCAACTGAGAGGTAGCCTGCAAACTCATTCAAGCCCATCGCAAATCCCCTTTGCTTTTCACCCACAAGGTCTATTTTCATTAGCACCGTGCTGCTCCAGGTAATTCCCTGGTTGATTCCTAATAAAATATTTGCTGCAATGATCCAGTTCCAATTTGGAGCAACCATTAGAATGAAGGGTACAGGAATAGCGAATAGCCAGCCGAAGGTTAGTAGTTTTTTTCTTCCAAATCTATTTGCTAATGTTCCTGTAAAGTAATTTGTAATTGCCTTAACAATACCGAATACAATAATAAATGAGAGGATGGCTGTTTTTGCAGCGATGTGAAATTCATCTTCAGCTATTTGAGGTAAAATAGCTCTTTCCAGTCCCACCATTCCACCTACAAAGGCATTGATGATTACCAGAAGCGTAAATTGTTTCCAGTTTTCTTTTAATCCCAGTTTTATAGAATCCATTGTTGAGTAATTTGCAGTACAAATTTACATTCAACAGATTTTTTAATACTTTACATATGATAAGAAATCACTTTTGTGCCCGGATACGGCTAAGGCTAACTGGAGTTATTCCCAGATAGGATGCAATAAATTTAAGTGGAACTCTTTTAAGAATGTAGGGATGGTCTTTTAATAAGTTGATATATCGTTCTTCAGCAGTGTTAAATTGCAGACTTTCAATTCTATTCACTGTATTGACATAAGCCATTTCGATGATCTTTCGGAATAGCCTTTCTAGATCGGGATGGGAATCAAAAAGTATAAATAATTTCGTTGAGTCTATCGCAATTAGTGTTGTGTTCTCAATAGCCTTAATTGCTTTTTTCGATGGCTTTCCTGTAAATAAACTTTCAGCTCTTGCAACAAATGCATTTTCAAATTCAAAGCTTTCGGTAATGTCAATATCTTCTTTGAAATAATATATTCTGATGCATCCTTTCTTTACGAAATAAATGGTTTTGCAGGTATGTCCTATTGGTTGAATGTCAATTCCTTTTTTGAATTCCGCGTCTTTGCAGATTGCCGATAATGCATGTTCAGATTCGATTGAAAGGGGATGTATCGTTTTAATATGCTTAAGAAGAGATTCCACTTTATTTAATATTTTGTAATTGTTTATCTATTAAAGGTAAGTGGAATTTATGTGATTTGAAATTTATTTTGTCCATTTATTTTGGACGAAGATGAAGAGAGGTCAAATTAACTGTTGAATGTTATATTACAATAAATACAAGAATAGAGTCTCTGTTTAAAATAAGTGAAAGTTATTTCTGTTTGTTAATGAGTACTTTGAGTGTGATCTTACAATACATTATTTTTATTTTTCAGAACGGCTTAAAACATTTTTACCAATTTTAAGAAAGGCACCCGGATCCTTAAAGCCTAATGTTTTTTCAATTATGAACCCATTTGAATTTAAAAAAATAAGTGTAGGGTATGCTTGGACTTCGAATATTTTTGCAAGTGATTTTCCTTCACCATTTTCCATGTCCTTGGCAACATTAATAAAATATTTATTGTAAAAATCTGCCACTGATTTATCTGAAAACGTATTGCTTTTCATCTTTTTACACGGTCCGCACCAGTTTGCATAGGCATCCAGAAAGATCATTTTGTTTTCCTTTTTTGCCTTTTTTAAAGCATCCGTCCATGTTCCTTTAAAGAACAGTATCCCTTCAGTTGAGTTTCCTGTTTTTTTGAAACTATTGTAACTGCACAGAATAGTAATCCCGGCTATCGCTATTGCTATAAAAAATGTTCCTTTTTTCATGCAGGTCTATTTTCTTCTGTTATTAAGCTATAACATAATGATCAACAGCTCGGTTGTTGAATTTAAAATCCTGCTTTTATATACGACCAGCCTTCTTCCTGTTTACTCACAATTTCAATGATTCCTGCCGGAACAAAGCCCGCTTCTGAGATAATTATTGATTTGTCCAACTTTCTTTCCTTAATTGAAAATTCACATGCTACAAATTCTACACCTTTTTCTTTTGCAGAAATGATTTTATCCTGCACTATTGTTTTGTTTTTTATTAGCATATCTAAGCCCGGACCATGGCAAATAACTTCGATTTTAGTATCGGGAGCTACACTTTTAATGTTTGCTAGTTGTTTCATCAATGATTTATGTGCCATCGTATCTGATGTAGTTAGTTGAAATACAATCCTATGTCCTGGTTTGTTTGAAATGGTATTTGTTTCAGGATTGCTTTTTTTGTCAAGGGTATGTTGTGCAAACATTCCATTTGCAAGCAACATCGCAGTTAATACGAATAAGGTAAGTGTAGTTCTCATAGTAGTGGTTAATTTATTTTATTAATAGTAGTTGAGTTGAAGCTATTCCTTCAACCC
>JBILYL010000317.1:0-3373 GCA_044377775.1 Bacteroidia bacterium | reverse complement strand
GATATCTCCACTCAACAGGTTTTCTGAAATGCCCTTTTCATTTTTAAAGATTGCATTTCCATTAATGCAAACAAGAAGTGCAGGAACGGTTGTTATGTGTTCTTTTAATATACTTCCTTCTTTAATTTGTAATGCAATAACGATCCCTTCGGTAGTTGAGAATATTTTTTTCGTACTTATGGGTTTTTCTTCTGTGTGAATGGTTTGTATCTTCATAGCTTCATGATTTATTTTTTCAAAGGTATCTAATGTTTATGTTGCTATTTGAAACGTTTGTTACATTAATTTATGATATATATCATTTCCGGTAGGCATTAAATTTTCATTTTATTAGACTTCTGCTTGATTATATTATAGATTAGAAATTACTTTTGAAATTACAAAATATCTCTAATTTTCTTTAAGGATAGGCTTTATCCTTATCAATTAGAAATTTCACACCCTCAATCTCCATAAGTTCGGAAATTTCAGATCTCTCTTATAAACGGGGAAATGATCTTTAAAATTAATATATTTAGGCTATATATGTTGTGATCAGTTTATTTTGATCAAATGGGCTCTCGCTTGGCGAAATTTCAAATAGGCTTGTTACTGCTTTTTTATTTACATCCGTTTTCTGATGGATAAATTGAATTATTTTATATCCTGATTCCGAATAAAGTAATATCATCTGTTTGTTCGTTTTCCCCTTTCCATTTGTCCAAGGCATCGTGAATCTCTATATTTTGTTCATGCATGGGTTTGTCTCTTAGCCTTTTTATTATACTGATAAAATGGTTAAAGCCCATACACTTATCCTTTGGCCCTCCGATCTGGTCGAATGCACCGTCACTTGCGATATACAAAAGATCCCCTTTTTCAATGTCTATTTTTCTGTCTGTTATTTTGATATGACTGCTTTTTTCTGCACCAATGGTGATTTTATCTTTTTCCAATATGATAACTTCGTTACCACGGATAATAAAAGCTCTCATTTTCGCAGAAGCATAAGTAAGCTTCATCAAATTTTTGTCGATACAACAAATGATCATATCTGCAGATTCAATCAACTGTTTTTCTTTATTATAATGCGTTATCCTATTCAATTCATGGTTTATCATCTTTAATATTTTGCCTGGGTCTTCAAAATTAAACTTCATAATTCTAGACAATATGTTAAGGGCCAAAACAGAAATATACGAAGCGGATATTCCATGTCCGGTGCTGTCACCAATCACAAGCATAAGCTTATCTCCTTTTCGTTCTATTTTATAAAAATCACCACTGATCATTTTTTGCGGACGATAAATGAGAAATGAGTCACTGCTTAATTCATTTCCTTCATCATTACTTAAAAAAGAGCTATGTATATGTTTCGCATAAGCAATATTTTCAAATAGTTCATTGTCTATCTTTTTTTTTGCTTCTCTTAATTCTTCCTCCGCTTTTTTTTGACTGGTAATGTCATATCTCACACTGATGTATTTAACAGGTTTACCATTTGTGCCCATTACAGGAGCAATGGTTGCTATTACCCAATAGTCGGTGCCATTACGCGATTTGTTCTTTAATTCTCCTTGCCATATACTTCCGCTACCTATTTTTGTCCACATGTCTTTGAATACCGCAGCCGGAGTGTCGGGGTGTCTTACTATACTGTGCGGCTGACCCAGAAGTTCGTCAAGCCGATAACCTGAAATCTTGCAAAAGTTTTCGTTTGCATAGATAATTTTTCCTTTAAGATCTGAAACAGACAAGAGAGCTGAATGATTAAAAATTTCCATGTGAGAAATTAATTCGGCTTCCAGATTGTTATGCTTTTTTTCCTCTGGATACAATAGCTTTAAAAAATTATTTGTCTGGTCCTTGATAATAATTCCCAGTTGCTTCAGTATAGAATTCGATTCGTAAAATTTTGAAGAGAGTATCATAGCTTTCCTGTTTAGTTTTGTGTTTTCGAAGAAAATGATTTCACATCCACTGAAATCCCTGTACTAAATAATAATCCTATATTATGCCCCTCATAATAAATGAAATTGTGCGGGAAGTCAATCGAGTAATAACCTCCAATACCGATCATGCTGGACCATCTGAATCTATTAAGAAAAGGTATCCTCAACCCGAAACCAATATAGCCTTCAATTGATGTAAAAGAAAATTCATCTTTGAAGAGAGGATTTGACATCTGTTCCGCCCCGCTTGTACCTTGACCCATTTTTGCATTATAATGATAAGCAGCATCTGCAAAGACAAATAATTCTCGTTTGCAGTCTTCATTTTTTGGAACGTCCGTGCCTGTTATAGAATATTCATAGTTGAGTTGCAGACCAAATATTTTCATATTGACCTGTTGGATAGTTGGTGCAATAAAATAGGATTTGCGACCATATTTATAAAAGAAAGAAGGCAGGTATTGTATTCCATAACCATCCGATGTGATTTCTGTTTTCATAGCAAGGCCCATTTTTTTGTTTTGAACGGGAAATTCACTTTGTGCGCAGACGTGATCACAAATCAGAAGTGAAATGGATGTCGATAATAACATCATAATCATTTTTACATCATGGATTCTCTTTTTAGTTGATTTTATTATCATGGTAGAGCACTTTTTAACAAAATCCCAACTAGTGTTGTTTTTGTTTATTTTAAAATGTTTTTTCATGTTTGAAGTTTTTTATTTTAATTCATTTTTATTGAATTGTTTTAATTGAGGTAATTATTTCTATGACATTTTGATATAAGCGTTTCTATTTTGCTTGTTTTTTCAATTATTGTTTTGGTTATAGTATCAAAATTAGTTGTAGCCGTTTTCATTCTTGTTAGTACTTCAAAATTTATAGGATCGTTGAAATTCTTAATATTAAACAGGTCAATCAGACTTAAAATGTGCACAACTGGTTGCATAACAATGTGTGATTGCAGAAATGTTGTTTCTGCAAGTTTACCCCATCTACTGGCTAAGTGTATGTATAGCAAAGGATATCAAAAGTTGTCTATAGGTATTCATTTATTTTGATTTATCTCAAACTTATAACTTAACCGAATTTTAAACCAACCTTTTTTTTAAATGTTTTAACAGTTGTAAGTTTTTCGTTGATTTTGTATTTTAGATGTAAAAAGAAGGGGATTGTTTTTTAGCTCTGATTTAAATTATACTGAATTTCATATGTTTTTGTCATGTCAACTTCTCTTCATTTTCATTTCTTTCTGTTATATCTTTAAAACATGCGTACAATTGAGGAATATCCTTGATTTTACCAACTACAACAACAAGCTTAATTTCAACTTATACCTTTTTTCTTTTACTATTAATAATTAACCACTCAAAAGCAGTCTTGTTGCCATTTAAAGCTGAATGAATAAATCCATCCGCCTTTTTTTCAGATCTACGACC